>JAEZHQ010000170.1 GCA_023416455.1 Pseudomonadota bacterium
GCCCGCGGCGCCGGCGCCGGGCCGGGCCGACTGGACCGCGGCGGCACGGGCCGACGCGCTGGCCTGGCTGGAGCCGACGCCCTGCGCCGGGGCGCTGGACCTGGGCTGGGTGTTCGGCTGGCTGCGCGACCGTCTGCCTCTGGACGCCGTGGTGGCCATCGATTCCGGCAGCTTCGCCAACTGGGCGCAGCGCCACCTGCTCTACCGGCGGCCCGGCCGCCAGCTGGCGCCGGCCAACGGCGCCACCGGCTATGCCCTGCCCGCCGCCGTGGCCGCCAAGCTGGCCCAGCCCAAGCGCGTGGTGGTGGGCATCGCCGGCGACGGCGGCGCCCTGGCCGGCGCGGCGGAGCTGGCGACCGCCGTCCAGGCCGAGGCCGCCGTCCTCATCCTCGTCATCAACAACGGCATGTTCGGCACCGCGCGCCTGCACCAGGAATGGCGCTTCCCCGGCCGGGTGGCCGGCACCGGCCTGGCCAACCCCGATTTCGCCGCCCTCGCCGCCGCCTACGGCGCCTTCGGGGTGGCGGTGGAGCGCACCGAGGAGTTCGTTCCCGCCTTCTGGGACGCCCTGTGGAGTCGCAAGCCGGCCCTCGTGGAGCTTCGCACCGATCCCGAGCAAATCACTCCGGGATTCACCATCTCTCAGTTGCGAGCGGTGGCGCAGGCGTCAAAGAAGACCGAATAGCCGCCCGCTGGCGGAC
Organism: Pseudomonadota bacterium; assembly: GCA_023416455.1. Taxonomy (GTDB): domain Bacteria; phylum Pseudomonadota; class Alphaproteobacteria; order Azospirillales; family Azospirillaceae; genus Azospirillum. The sequence goes on from JAEZHQ010000170.1 coordinate 702, forward strand.
GAAGCGGCGGACAATTCTTGCCAAGCTTGGCTTGCTTTCGTGCCGACCGCTTGCGGTTGGGCGTGCGTTCCCAGCGCGTTAACGGTATAAACGTGCATGGCGGTTATGCGCCGCCAATAAGAATGACGTGGGAGGCTCGCCGCCGCGGCGCGGCTGAGCGGGACAGGAATGATGGATTGGGACAAGCTTCGGGTCTTCCACGCCGTGGCCGAGGCAGGAAGCTTCACGCACGCCGGCGAGACGCTGAATCTCAGCCAGTCGGCGGTCAGTCGGCAGATCAGCGCGCTGGAGGAGAGCCTCGGCGTGCCTCTGTTCCACCGGCACGCGCGCGGCCTGATCCTGACCGAGCAGGGCGAGCTTCTGCACCGCACGGCGCGCGACGTCTTCGCCAAGCTGTCGATGACCGAGGCGATGCTGACCGAAAGCCGGGAGCATCCCAAGGGGCCGCTGCGCGTGACCACAACGGTGGCCTTCGGCTCCACCTGGCTGACCCCGCGCGTCAACGAGTTCCTGTCGATCTACCCGGACATCCAGCTCACGCTGCTGATCGACGATGACGAGCTGGATCTCGCCATGCGCGAGGCCGACATCGCCATCCGCATGAACACGCCGCGCCAGCCGGACCTGATCCAGCGGCACCTGATGGCGATCCGCTTCCACCTCTACGCCCACCAGAGCTACCTGAAGAAGCGCGGCGCGCCGAAGAGCCCGGCGGACCTGGACGGGCACGACATCATCGCCTATCCGCCGGACGTCCGGGCCCCCATCGCCAACGTGAACTGGATCCTGGACGTGGGCGAGCCGCCACCGGGAACGCGCAAGCCGATCCTCCAGGTGAACAGCGTCTACGCCATCTACCGGGCGGTGGAAAGCGGGCTGGGCATCGCCGCCCTGCCCGACTTCCTGGTCGACGGCTGCAAGGATCTGGTCCGCATCCTGCCGGACATCGACGGTCCCAAGGTGGACGCCTACTTCGTTTACGCCGAGGAGTTGCGGCACTCCAAGCGCATCGCGGTCTTCCGCGATTTCCTGGTGAAAAAAGTGGCCGAGACCGCCTTCTGAGCGGGCAGGCGCCCTTCCGGCGTGCAGTGGAGCGGTGGCCGCAAGCCCGGCCACCCCCGGATTTTTCGTACGACCCCCATCGACGTATCGGTGATTCTCTTTTCTCTTCAATGGCTTCAGAGCCATGCGCGAATCGCATGGCCGATTTAGCGATTTGGGGATGGAATCACACCCGAGGAATGGTCAGATTTTGTGCGTTGGATGTTGCGACGCAGCATCCGGCGTTTCATCCCGGAGGTCCGCCTCCGGGGTTGGGTCTTCGGACCCAGCGTCTCCCAGACGTGAAGCCTCCCTGTTCAACTCGCCGCTAGCCCAATGGGTTAGCGGCAGTTTTTTTATGGGCGACGCCCGGTGCGGGGGAAGCCGGACGTGTTCCTGCCCCGTCGCCCTTTCCGGGATAAGGCGGGATCCCCCCAGGCCAGAACGCGCTCCTTCCCTGCACGACCGTCGGTTCTTGTCCATCGGCCCGCAGCTGCGATTCACGCTTCCTTCCCACGGTCGGTCGCCCTTGCGCGGTTGCGCGTCACGTCGTTCGCCGTGACCCGCTTACGGCGGGGCTTGCGCCCTCAAGAGCGCGCCCATTCCGGGCGTACCCGCGAGAAAAAAGCCGGCCCCCGCAGGGGCCGGCTTCCGATCTGGATGGGGGCAGGGCCGGCCAAGCGGCCCTGCGGAGACGCTCCGCCTTGTGGAAGGGCGGGCCGTCGGATCACCCTGAGTCGCTCAGAGCGCGTCACCGATCACATCGCCCAAGACCAGCAGCGAGGTCCCGCGCTCGACGATGCCGACCAGGGTCAGCTCGTTGGCGTCAATCGTCGTGTTGTCCGTCGTGGACGCGGCGTAGTTGTAGAGATAGGAGGAGGTCGACCCGCCCGC
>JAEZHQ010000183.1 GCA_023416455.1 Pseudomonadota bacterium
GCGTCGCCGACGAAAACCAGCTTGTAGTCGGCCGGATAGGTGTGCAGCACCTCCCAGGTCGGCGTGCGCTCCGTCTCGCGGCGCCGGTTGTCGCGCCAGACGCTCTCGTAGACGCAGTTGTGGAAGTAGAAGTGCTCCAGGTGCTTGAACTCGGTCCGGGCGGCCGAGAACAGCTCCTCCACCAGCTTGATGTGGTCGTCCATGGAGCCGCCGACGTCCAGGAACAGCAGCACTTTCACCGCGTTGTGCCGCTCCGGGACCATCTTGAGGTCGAGCCAGCCGGCGTTGCTGGCGGTGGCGCGGATGGTGCCGGGCAGGTCCAGCTCGCTGGCCGCCCCGGTGCGGGCGAACCTGCGCAGGCGGCGCAGCGCCACCTTGATGTTGCGGGTGCCGAGTTCGACGCCGTCGTCGAGGTTGCGGAACTCCCGCTTGTCCCACACCTTGACGGCGCGGCGGTGGCGGCTGCCGGCCTGGCCGATGCGCACCCCCTCGGGATTGTAGCCATAGGCCCCGAAGGGCGAGGTGCCGGCGGTGCCGATCCATTTGGAGCCGCCCTGGTGCCGGCCCTTCTGCTCGGCCAGCCGCTGGGCCAGCGTCTCCATCAGCGCCTTCCAGCCGCCGAGCGCCTGGATCTGCGCCTTCTCCTCATCGCTGAGGAATCGTTCGGCAAGCTTGCGCAGCCACTCTTCGGGCAGGTCGACGACCGGCACCTCGCCGCCCTCGTCGCCGGCCTCGGCAAGGCCCTTGAAGACCTGGCCGAAGACGCGGTCGAAGCGGTCGAGGTTGCGCTCGTCCTTCACCAGGCTCGCCCGGCTGAGGTAATAGAAATCCTCGACCCGGTGGTCGGCGACGCCGCGCTTCATGGCCTCCATGAGCGTCAGGTACTCCTTCAAGGAGACCGGAACCCCCGCCTTGCGCAACTCGAAGAAGAAATTCGTGAACATGGCGTTGCTCCCCAATCTCCTTCATGGTAGCGCCGCCCCTCCGGCAACGCCACGCGCAAGAACGCCCACAAGGACCGCCATGACCGCACTCCTCGACTTCGCCCGCGCGCTGGAATTCGCCGCGCACAAGCACATCGACCAGCGCCGCAAGGGCGTCCGCGCCGAACCTTACATCAATCACCTGTCGGAAGTGGCCTTTCTGGTGGCCGAGGCAACCCGGGGCGAGGACCCGGTGGCGGTGATCGCCGCCCTGCTGCACGACACGCTGGAGGACACCGACGCCAGCTACGAGGAGATCGAGCGGCTGTTCGGCACCGAGGTCGCCGACGTGGTGGCGGAGACCACCGACGACAAGCGCCTGCGCAAGGCCGAGCGCAAGCAGCGGCAGATCGACACCGCCCTCCACGCCTCGCCCCGCGCCAAGCTGGTGAAGCTGGCCGACAAGGTGTCGAACCTGCGCTCCATGGCCCACAGCCCGCCCGCCGACTGGCCGCTGACCCGCAAGGTCGAGTATTTCGAATGGGCGCGCGCCGTCGTCGCCGGCCTGCGCGGCACCGATGCCCGGCTGGAGTCGCTGTTCGACCGCGCCTACGATGACGGGCTGGCGGAACTGCGCGGCGAGGCCGGCTGACCCGGCGGCGCCGCGGCCCCGCGCGCGACGCTCCGCCGGCCCCCCTCATCCCCGGGGATCAGTCCGCCGACGGGGTGCCGATCCGCGCGATGTCGAACGGCGTCGTCTGGTAGATCTGGTTGATCCAGTTCGAGAACAGAAGATGGGCGTGGCTCCGCCACCGGTTCAGCGGAGTCCGTTCCGGGTCGTCGCCCGGGAAATAGTCGTGCGGGATCGGAAAGGCCGGATCCTTGGCGGCGTCCCGGACATACTCGTTGCGCAGCGTGTCGGAATCATACTCGATGTGGTTGAACATGTGGAGGGAGCGGTGTTCCGGATCCTCCAGCAGGCAGACCCCGACGTCCGGGGAGTCCATGAGGACGGACACGCCGCTGCGGGGCGGGATGTCCTCGCGGCGGACCTCGGTCCAGCGCGAGACCGGGATGGAGAAATCGTCCGAGAAGCCGCGCAGGTAGGGGGAGGTGGGCGCCAGGTTGCGATGGCGGTAGACGCCGAAGGCCTTGGCCGGCAGGGCGTGCTTTGGCACGCCGTGGAAATGGTGCAGCGCCGCCTGGGCCGCCCAGCAAATGTTCAGGCAGGCGTGGACGTGGCTCTGCGTCCATTGGAAGATGGCGCACAGCTCATCCCAGTAGGAAACCTCCTCGAACGGCAGCTTCTCCACCGGCGCGCCGGTGATGATGAAGCCGTCGAACTTCTCCACGCGCACGTCCTCCCAGGGCCGGTAGAAGGCGCTCATGTGATCGGCCGAGGCGTTGCGCGGCACATGGCGGGTGATCCGGATGAGCGACAGCTCGACCTGGAGCGGCGTGGCGCCCAGCAGGCGGGCGATCTGGGTCTCGGTCCGGATCTTGTCGGGCATCAGGTTGAGCAGTCCGATCCGCAGCGGCCGGATGTCCTGCCGCACGGCGTCGGTTTCGCGCATGATCATGACGCCCTCGGCCTGAAGCTCGGCGAGCGCGGGGAGATCGTCGGGTATCTTGATGGGCATTCACCGTCATCCTCTGCGATCGGGCATCAAGCAGAGCAGACGTCATGGCTCAACCCGTTTGGTTGCCGGTTCGGCCACATCCCCCCGCCCGGGGCGCCACCTTGCTCGGGAAGCAGGTTGGCGTTGAGCGTCAGCTCAACTCTCGATGCGGGGGGAATTCTATACGGCCGGCCGGCCGCTGGCAACAACCGCCGGTGGGTCGCGGCGGCTGGTCGCGGCGGCGCGGGGGGAAGCCCCCCGGCCAAACCCGCTCAGCGTCCCTCCCTGCGGGCGACGAAGGCCAGCCGCTCCAGCAGGTGGACGTCCTGCTCGTTCTTCAGCAGCGCGCCGCACAGGGGCGGGATCAGCGTGCGGGCGTCCTTGGCCCGGAGCGTCTCGGGATCCACGTCCTCGACCATGAGCAGCCGGATCCAGTCCAGCAGTTCGGAGGTGGAGGGCTTCTTCTTCAGGCCCGGGACCTCGCGCAGGCTGTAGAAGAGGGTCATGGCCTCGCGCAGGAGGGCGGGCTTCAGGCCCGGATAGTGGACGTCCACGATCCGCTGCATGGTCTCGCGGTCGGGGAAGCGGATGTAGTGGAAGAAGCAGCGGCGCAGGAAGGCGTCGGGCAACTCCTTCTCGTTGTTCGAGGTGATGATCACCAGCGGCCGCTGACGCGCCTTGATCACCTGCTTGGTCTCGTAGACGTGGAACTCCATGCGGTCCAGTTCCAACAGCAGGTCGTTGGGGAACTCGATGTCCGCCTTGTCGATCTCGTCGATCAGCAGCACGGGCGGCGTGTCGGCCTCGAACGCCTGCCACAACTTGCCCTTGACGATGTAGTTGGCGATGTCGTGCACCCGGACGTCGCCCAATTGGGAATCGCGCAGGCGCGCCACCGCGTCGTATTCGTACAGGCCCTGCTGGGCCTTGGTGGTGGATTTGATGTGCCACGCGATCAGGTGGCGGCCCAGCGCGCGCGCCACTTCCTGGGCCAGCACGGTCTTGCCGGTGCCGGGTTCGCCCTTGACCAGCAGGGGGCGTTCCAGGGTCAGGGCGGCGTTGACCGCGACCATCAGGTCGTCGGTGGCGACATAAAATTCGGTGCCGGCAAAGCGCATTGGGTCATGTCCTCCTCGTCGCAGGGTAGAGGAGGGGCAGGGCGGCGTCGAGAGGGCAAGAAAAACGCCCGCCCCGCGATGGCGGGACGGGCGCGAAAGGTGCGCTTTCCAGACGGAAAGAAGTTGGGGACCGGGCGGGAGGAGAACCCGGTCCCCAACCGCACTCAACCCTGCATGCGGATCAAGCGGCGGACTTGACCAGCGACTGGAACGCGGCGATGCGGGCGTTCAGGGGCTCGAGCG
>JAEZHQ010000196.1 GCA_023416455.1 Pseudomonadota bacterium
GCTGGGGACTTCGCTGGGAATTTCGGTGGGGACTTCGGTGGGGGCTGGGCGAAGCCGGATCGGGCCGGGCACGGACTCCGCCGCCACCCCGGCCGCGGCCAGCAGGGCGCCGGCCAGCCCGGCCAGCGCGACGCCGCGCACCCGGCCGTGCCGGCCGGCAGAAGATCCAACCGGGCGACACCGCCCCGGCACCGAACGGTCCGCCATCGCCCCGCCTCCTGTCCGCCTGGAAGTCCCTTTGGATAGCAGAGGCGCGGCCATGGCGGGAAGGCGACGAATGGTCCCCCGGCTTGCAAACGCCCGGCACCGGCACTAGCGTGGCGGCCATTCCACCGCGAGGCCGCCATGAGCGTACGCCCGACCGCCGCCGCACCGGCACTCCCCGTCCGCCGGATCGCGGCCGCCAGCGCCGTCCTGCTGGAGGAGCCGCGCCACGGCGTCCCGCAGACCAGCGAGATGCTGTTCGGCGAGACCTTCGCCCTGCTCGACCGCCGGGACGGCTGGCTCAAGGTGGAGAACCGGACCGACGGCCATGTCGGCTGGCTGCCCCCGGGCGTCGAAACCGCCGCGCCGGCCGCCCCCACCCACCGCCTGCGCGGCCTGAAGGCCGGCCTGCACCCCGCCCCCACCCACAAGGCGGTGCCGGTGGCCACGCTCAGCCTGGGCAGCGCGGTCACCGTGGAGGGCGAGGAGAACGGCTGGTGCACCGTCGGCGGCGGGCTGTGGGTCTTCGGCGGGCTGCTGGAGCCGGCGGCGGCACCGCGCGACGCGGTGCCCGTGGAGACCGCCGCGCGCTTCCTGGAGACCCCCTACGTCTGGGGCGGCCGGAGCGCCTTCGGCATCGACTGCTCCGGCCTCGTCCAGGTCGCCATGGCCGCCGCCGGAACCGTCACGCACCACAGCAGCCGCCAGCAGCGCGACGACGGCCGGCTGGGTCCCCTGGTCTCGGCCGACGGGCGCGGGGTGTCATACCGGCGCGGCGACATCGTCTTCTTTCCCGGCCATGTCGGGATCATGCTGGACGAGGCCACCCTGCTCCACGCCACCGTCTTCACCATGTCGGTGACCACCGAGCCGTTGGACGCCGTCGCCGCGCGCGCCGGCGGCATCACCGGGGTGCGCCGCCCGGACGGCGGGACGGCGGTAGAGCGGATCGCGTAAAATCGGAATCGATTTGAAGCGTGAATCCGCTCGCAAAACAAAGGCTTGGAGTTTCGTGCGTTTAATCTGAAACGCACGAAACTCCAGGCGATCCCGCCCGCCGGGGCGATATCCACGATGAAGTTGAAACGCTCCGGCCGGCCGGCCCGGTGACCGGCGGCGGGCGGCCGCACGTCCATCCGTCCGTCCGTGGTGAGGAAGCGCCCACCACCGCACGCCGGCGGCCGGGCGTTTCAAATTCAGCGTGACGGGGACCGGGCGGCGTGCTTCGCTGCTTTTGAAACGCTGGCGATGCGACGACGCAAAGGGCATCCTTGATGCCGTGGAGATGCCCTTGTGAGGGAACGCCCCCTCTGGCACAGTGATCAGACATCCTCCGCACCGCCCGAGCCCCCTTTCATCGGCGCACGCCGGTTTGGCCAGTGCCGGAACCAATCTTCCCGCTCAGTATCATCGTCCGCTCAAGCTCTTGTGATCGCTTGATCTTTTCCGGACGTTTCAAGTTCAGCGTGCCGGCGCCAGCCCGCATGCCCCGCCGGGGCGGTGATCGCGCGATCCCGGCCCGCCCCCGCCCCATCGGCCGCCGACACCGCACGGACGGCGTTGATCCGCTGGGGCGACCTTCGGCAGAACACAGACCCCTCCCAGCGATGAGCGAGCGACGCCATGGACCAGACCGCCATCCCCGCCGGGGATCCCCTCCCCGGCACAATCCCCGACATCGTCGCCCCCGGCCTCGACGCGCTGTTCGTCGGCTTCAATCCGGGACGGCGCTCGGGCGCCATCGGGCACAATTACGCCGGGCGCGGCAACCAGTTCTGGCGGCTGCTCGCCGAGGCCGGGCTGACGCCGTGCCTGCTGCGGCCGGAGGAGGATCGCCGGCTGCTGGAATTCGGCCTTGGCTCGACCAACCTCGTGGCCCGGGCAACGGCGGCGGCGGCGGATCTCGACCGCGGCGAGCTGCGCGCCGGCGTGCCGCGGCTGAAGGCCCTGATCGCGGGCATACGGCCCAGGATCGTCGCCTATACGGGCAAGGGCGTCTATCTGGCGGCGGCCGACCGTGACCGGGCGGAGTGGGGCGTCCAGCCGGCCGGGCTGTTCGAAGGCGCCATCGACGTCGTCCTCCCCTCGCCCAGCGGCCTCGCCCGCCTGCCCTTCGCCGAAAAGCTGCGCTGGTTCCGCGAGGTCCGGCGTCTGATCGACGAGGGCCGCGCCTGACAAGAGTTTCGTGCGTTTAATCTGAAACGCACGAAACTCCAGGCCTTTGTTTTGCGAGCGGATTCACGCTTCAAATCGATTCCGATTTTACGCGATCCGCTCAAGGCCCTGGAACGGCCCGTCCGGGCCTGACGCGGCGTTGCCGGTTCAGCGTGCCGGGACGCTCACGCCAGGAGGTCGTCGAGCAGGCTGCGCAGGCGGTGCAGCTCGCGCCGCTGGGTCTCGTCGAGCCGTTCCCGGTGGTCGCGCAAGGCGCCGGCCTCCACCGTGGAGAATTCGCGGGCAAGGCGGTGCACCGCGCTGACGAGGCGCAGGACCGGCGGCGGGGCGTCGCGGGTCGGCTTCGCCCCGGCCGCTCCCGGCGCCGTCTGGGCCCGCTTGGCCTCGCGCAGGGCTTTGACGGTTCCGCCGTCCTTGACGGCGTCCCACAGCCGGCGCTGCACCGTCGGGTCGTCCACGGCGGCGATCTCGGTGAGGATGCTCTTGGGCACCGAGCGATGGCGCGTTTCAAATTCAGCGAGGATCGGCTCGGGCAGCCGCAGCAGCGACAGGGTGCGCGTCACCTCCGCCTGGCTGCGCCCGATGACCTGCCCCAGGGCCTCGTGGGTGTAGGCGTGCCGCTCGATCAGCCGGGCGAAGGCACGGGCCAGCTCCAGCGCGTCCAGGTCCACGCGCTGGATGTTCTCGATCAGCGCCAGCTCGTCGGGATCGCCGTCGCTGACGATGGCGAAGATGGTCTGGCGGCCGGCCAGGGCGCAGGCCCGCAACCGGCGCTCGCCCGCCACCACGCGGTAGTCGCCGCTGCCGGCGCCCATCTCCTGCACCAGGATCGGCTGCTTCAGGCCGTGCCGCTCGATGGAGCGGGCAAGCTCGCGCAGCGCCTCCTCGTCGAAGCGGCGGCGCGGCTGGTCGGGGTTGGGGTGGACGCGGGCCAGGTCGATCTCGATCAGCCGCGGAAAGTCGGCGGAGAGCCCGAACAGGGCGTCGCCGCCGCGCTGGGCCGCCTTGTCGAAGATTCGGGTGCTGGTCCGTTCGAGCTTACGAGACATGGGCGGCGTCCGCGGTCTGGAGATGGGCGTCCAGCTCGCGCGCAAGCTCGGCGTAGGCCTGCACGCTGCCGGAGTTCGGGTCGGCCTCGATGGCCGGCCGGCCGGCGCCGGAGGCCTGGGCGAAGAGGGTGGCGCGGGGAACCGCCGACAGCACCCGCGTGCGCCCTTCGTAATGGGCCTGGATCTCGCGCAGGCTTGCCTGGTCCTGGGTGAGGCGGGAGGAGAACATGGTGGGCAGAATGCCGAAGATGTTGAGCGACGGGTTGGAGCGGCGCCGGATCTTGGCGATGGTCTCCAGCAGGAGGGGTACGCCGAGCCCGGCGAACACCTCCGTCTGCACCGGAATCAGCACGAGGTCGGAGGCGGCCAGCGCGTTGATGGTCAGAAGCCCCAGGTTGGGCGGGCAGTCGATCACGACGACGTCGTAACGGCCGCGCACCTCGCCGAGCTTCTCCTTCAGCACCAGGGAGTTGTCGGGTTCCGCCACCAGCTCCGTCTCGGCGGCGGCCAGTCCGATGCTGGAGGGGGCCAGCATCAGGGCGCCGTTGCACACCGGTTGCAGAATGTCGTCGAGGGCGGCGCCGCCGCGCAGCACGCTGTAGAGACCCTTGCGGCTCGTCTCGATCTCCCCGGGGTCGAGACCGAGATGGACCGTCGCGTTTCCCTGCGGGTCGCTGTCGATGAGCAGGACCGACAGCCCAAGGGTGGACAGGGCGTAGGAGAGGTTGACGGCGGTGGTCGTCTTGCCGACGCCGCCCTTCTGGTTGGCGACCGCCAGCACGGCGCGGCGGCGGCGGGCGGCGGGCGGCCTGGACGCCGCGGCCGGGCGGGCCGGGGAGGGGGACGACGTGGCCGCGGGCGGTGCGCCATGGGCCGACAGGAAGCCGGCGACCTGCTGGGGGATGCGCTCCGCCCCGCTCTCCCACCGGCTGATTCGCGACCGGTCGTAGCGGCGGCCGAGCGCGCCGTTGAGCCAGGTCGCGAAGCTCAGCTGGTCTTCGCCGCGCCGCTCACGGATGGCGCGCAGTTCTTCCCCGTTCATCGGGCCTCCGGTGTCGGTCTCGTGGCCAGACTTTACGGACGTGACGCAAGCGGTCAAGCCGAACCGTGAAGCTTGCGTCAAATGCCGGGTTCCGGGGGCCATCGGGCGATGGCGTGGGGGAGGCCGCGCGGCGCGTCCGGCCGCGTCATACGACGTCGTATGGGAATGATAGCCTAATCAGCGCCGATTTCCGGCCGGGCGCTTCCACCGGGTCCCGCGGCTGATCCGTTCCGGTGGCGAATCGACAGGGACGGGGGCAGGCGCGATGGGGCAGATGTTACCAATTCAGCGTTGGCCCGGCCAGATGCTTTGCGAGTCGCTCGTTGATCCGCCTGGACTCCGCCGTTTCAGAGTCAGCGTTCCTTGCGTTGGGGCGCCGCCGCACCCGGCGTTTCAATTTCAGCGTTCCTGCCGCCGAGTCGCGAAATCGTTGGAAAACCTCGCTTTTCGAGTCGGATGTTTCAGATTCAGCGTGGGGTCCGGACCGTTGTCCGTATCAACTTCGGCGACGGATCCGGGGCTTTGCCGCCGTTTCGGCGCCCGATCGCGGTGGCTGGGCCGGCTTCAGGGGGGCGCTGGGCCGTCGGCCGTTGCAAATTCAGCGAAACGGGCCGCGGGCGGGGCCGCGCGACCGGTCTACCAGGAGATTCTATCGGGACTCATATAGGACATGGTTGCGAGTTCAGCGTGGAAAACCGCCCTTTTTGACTCGAGTTCAGCGTGGATGTGCGGCCCGGCGTTGCGACTTCAGCGTGGCCGGCGATTCCAATTCAGCGAGCCGCTTCCCCGCCATCCGGCCCCGACGTTGCGGAATCAGCGTGGGCAAGCGCCGCGGCCTGTGGATGACGCGCCCGGCGGGGCTTGGCCGGGCCGGGCTGAGGCGCTGCCAACGCTGAATTTGAAACGCCGTCCCCCGGCCGGGCACCGGCGCGGCCAAGGCAGGGCGGGGGGCGCCGGGTGGTTCGCTGAGTTCGCAACGGAATCTGCATGTTCCGTTGCGACTTCAGCGAATCTGGGTATGGACGCGCTTCACAGCCCCCACATTTTGTGGTCTCTGAGGGTTACTGGACGGTGACAGAAAGAGGCCGGAGGGTGTCCATGGCGAAGATCCACGAGCAGCTGACCTTGGACGGATTCGAGGCGGTGCTGGCCCGGACCGAGGACCCCAAGGAGCGCCGCCGTGTGATCATGGCCCATGAGGCCATGTCGAACGAGATGGACGCCATCGGCTACCTGCACGCCGGCTTCTGCCAGGCGTCGCTGCCGCACCGCAAGCCGAAGGACGAGACGACCCCCTGGGTGCGCAACAACGGCAAGTACCAGCTGGTCGTCCGCCCCGGCATCCTGCCCCTGCGCGACGGGACCCTGCTCGATGTCGGCGTGCCCTACGGGGCCAAGGCGCGCCTGATCATGATCTACCTGCAGACCGAGGCCCGCAAGACGCGCAGCGCCCATGTCGATCTGGGGCCGAGCATGAGTGCCTGGCTGCGCCGCCTGGGGCTGGCCCCCACGGGGGGTGAGCGCGGGAACTACAAGCCGGTGCGCGAACAGGTGCTGCGGATCGCCCGTAGCGAATTCACCCTGCGCACCACCACCGGACCCTCCACCGCGGAGATCTCCGACCAGCGTCTGATCGACGGCATCAAGCTGTGGCGCGACGAGGAGGACACCCCCGACCTGTTCCGCACCGGCGGCGAATGGGTGCGCTTCGTCCGCCTGACCCAGAGCTTCTTCGAGCATCTGATGGAACACGCCGTCCCGCTGGACGAGCACGCCATCGCCAAGCTGAAGAACTCCGCCCTGGCGCTGGACGCCTATGTGTGGCTCGTCCACCGCCTGCACCGTCTGGACAAGCAGACGCTCGTTCCCTGGCACGCGCTGTCGCAGCATTTCGGCTCGGTCAGCGAACACCGCGTGCTGGCGTTCCGGCTGAAGGAAGCGCTGAAGGACGTCATGGCCGTCTATCCAGACGCGAACATCGAGCCGACCTCCAAGGGGCTGGTCCTGCGTCCGTCGGCTCCCGCCGTCCCGTCGAACAAGCACCTCGTCCTGCGCCCCGTCCGGGGTTGACGGCTTTTTTCACCTCAGAGGCACAGAGAGGGACGGAATCCCGCCGGTCGGCCCTCTGTGTCTTCGGGGTTCTGTGATGAGTCCCACACTACCCGGAACGCCTCACAGAGGCAGCAGCAACTCCCGCTCCGCCGCCTCGTCCGGTGACGGCGCCGTCAAAGTTCCACGCGTGACCGTCACGGCGCTGCGTCCGCCGCCCAGCGGGGTGACGCGCACCTGCACGCCGATCCGCTCCACCAGCGCCGGGACGTGGCTGATGACACCCACCTGCCGTCCCGTGGCCTGAAGCGCCTCCAGGCAGGACAGCGCCAGATCCAGGCTGCCGGGGTCCAGCGTGCCGAAGCCCTCGTCGATGAACAGC
>JAEZHQ010000252.1 GCA_023416455.1 Pseudomonadota bacterium
CGGCTCGCCACCGCCACCAGCCCGGCCGCCAGCAGGGCGCCGGTCGCCAGCGTCAGCGCCCAGAAGACCGGCCCCTTGCCGGGCAGCAGCAGCAGCGCCGCCACGCACCACAGCAGCAGCGCGATCATGTCCCAGCCCTTCTCGAACACCACCAGCGCCAGGGCGTCGGCGCCCGGCACCGCGCCGCCGCGGGCCAGCGCCCCGGCCTTGGCGATGTCGCCCATCTTGCTCGGCAGGACCATGTTCAGCACGCCGGCGATCAGGGTCAGGCGCACCGCCTCGCCGACGCCGAGCCGGCCGGCGCGCGGCACCAGGAGCGACAGCCGCCAGGCGGTCAGCGCGGTCAGCGGCACCACCAGCCCGAGCGCCGCGGCCAGCCACAGGGGGTTGCTGGCGAGCAGCAGCCTGCCCAGTGCCGCCGCGTCGATTTGCGCGTAGATCAGCGCCAGCAGGGCGAGGCCGACGCCGAGGCCGAGGAGCTTGCGGGCCATGGTCAGAGCCTCCGGTCCAGGCGGAGCGGCTGCCCGTCCTCCAGCGCGCGCACCGCCGCCGTCAGGTCGCGCCAGGGCTGGAGCTGGGCCGGCGTGAACACCCGGCTCATCACCACATGGATCGAGGTCTGGTGGCCGCCCAGCCCGGCGGCCCGCACCGGCGCCCAGCCGCCGTCGGCCTCGACCCGGTCCTCCACCACCAGCGTCTCGCCCTCCCAGAGGAAGCGGCGGTGGAATCGGAAGGGGGCCGGCCGCTTGCCGGCGATCAGCAGGGCCTGGAGGAGGCGGCGGACGAGGTCGGGGAAGAAGCGGCCCCCCGTCGTCATCACGGCGCGCAGCAGGACGAGGCGGGACACCGTCATCTGGCTGTGCTTGGCCCAGCCGAAGGCGCCGGACACGGTGACCGCCTCGGCCTCCAGCCCGACCGGGCCGCGCTCCACCAGATGGGCGACGGCGGTGCGCAGGCGGCCCCGCCGCGCCACCCGCAGCGAGATCTGGGTGTCGGAGGCGACCAGGGCGCCGTCGCGGAACAGCTTGAAGCTGCCGCCCTTGTTGAGGGCGGCGAACAGGGCGGTGCCGCCGCGCCGCTCCACCAGCAGCCCGGCCTCGGGGAACCAGCGGCGGCCCTCCGGCTCGGGCGTGGGGGCGGGGCGCTCCGGCGCGTGATCGCGCCAGGCCAGCAGGTAGTTCCAGGCGTGGTGGCCGAGGATGTGGTCGTCGGCGTAGCAGGGGCCGAGCCCCGCCTCCAGGGCGCGCAGGTGGCGGTCGTTGAGGGCCAGCGCCTCGGGCATGCGGCGGCCCGCCAGCTCGAAGCCGTGGGGGAAGTAGTTGTGGGTGTTGCGGCTGGCGTACTCGCCGCCGCAGGTGCCGTCGGGGTGCATCAGTGCGGCGGCGAAGCGGACGGCGCGGGCCAGCGGGTCGGCCAGCCCGAGGCCGGGCCGCCAGCCGTCGATCATGGCGAGAAGCGAGATGGTCAGCGTCAGGTAGCCGGGGTCGCAGCCCTCATACTCGTGGAACCAGCCCTCGCCGCTCTGCCAGGAGAGCAGCCGGTCGAGCCGTTCGCCGACGGCGCCGGCCCAGCGGTCGGTGCCGGCGAGGTCGGACAGCCGGACCAGGCAGGCGACGACCAGCGCCTCGTGGTTGCTGAGCCGGCCGCTCTCCCGGTGCCCGGCCAGCCAGGCGGCGCGGCGCTCGAAGAAGGCGATGAGGTCGGGCCGCTCGAACCCCATCAGCCGGTAGCTTTCCAGCCCCGCCAGCAGCGAGAAGGCGGCGGCGCCGGTCGCCCGCTCGTAAGGGAAGTAATCGTCGCAGGAGCCGTCCGCATGGCTTGACCGCCGGGCGAAGTCCAGCCCCGCCTCCACCCAGTCGCGCACCGCCGCGGAGTCCCGGTAGGGGTTGCCCGGCAGGTCGGTGGCCGCCGCCAGCGCCAGCGGCCAGACGAACTCCTGGGCCATGCCGCTGGGGAAGTCGATGATCTTGTAGTGCCAGTGGTTGCGGTCGAAGCAGCCGTAGGTCGGGCTGTGCGGCGAGCGGTCCTGGAGGGTCAGCATCTTGGCCACGTCGGCCAGGGCCTGGCGCGCCCAGGGATCGCGGGAGGGGGCCGGCGGCGGCGCGGGCGACGGGCGGCACGGGGACGGACGGGTCTGGAGCACGATGGCGCTCTCCCTCAGCCGGGGATCGGGGCGCGGCGCCGCGACCGCAGGAACAGCAGGCCGGCCAGCAGCAGGACGGGCAGCTCCCACAGCAGCCCAGGCCCGGCGCAGGCCAGCGCCGCCGCCGGCCGGTCCCAGCCCGGGCAGCCGGTCGCCAGCAGGTTGACGGGGGAGTACATCCAGCCGCTGAAGGGCCACAGGAGGGCGACCCCGACGCCGTTGGTGGCGTTGCCGTCGAGGACGGCGTCGAGTTGGAGGTGGATCAGCGCGCCGGCCGCCGCCGCCACGCCCGCCGCCCGGCGGCGGCCGCGGGCGAGCAGGGCCGCTGCCACGCCGAGCAGCGCGGCGAAGGCGAGGCTGTGGGTGGCGCCGCGGTGCAGGCCGTTGAAGCCGTCCATCAGGACCAGCGCGAAATCGGCGTCGGGGGCCAGCCCCCCGGCGACCAGCCAGGGCCGGGCGGCGGCCGGCAGCGGCCGTCCGGCCAGCCAGGACAGGGCGAGATGCCCGGCCGGCGTCACGGCGGCGCCCCCCCGCGCAGGCGGTAGAGGTGGAAGGTCTCCCGCTCCACCCCCTCCGCCACCGCGTGCAGCGGCTCCAGGCGCGGGTCGTCGAATGGGCGGGACATCAGGAACAGGACGCCGTCGAGCGTGCCGATCCCGGCCTCGGCGCTGCGCAGGATCGCGTCGAGGGACAGGTCTTGGTGGCGCTCCCACCAGGCGCGCGTCCACACCAGATAGCTGCCGTGCCGCTCCAGGTCCGGGTAGTAGAACAGCGCGTCGCGGTCCAGATAGGGCAGCACGGCCGACCCCCAGGCGCTCTCGTAGGCGACGATGGGGTGGCGGTCCAGCCCGTTGGCCCGCAGGTGGGCGGCCATCTCCCGCGCGCCGGAGAAGGGGGTCCGGACCTCCTTGGCCCAATGCCAGCCCGTGCGCAGGACCGACAGGCCGAGCCCGGCCGTCAGCGCCACCGTGAAGGCCAGCCCCAGCCGCGCCGCCGGGACCACGCCGCCCCAGGGCAGGCGCAGCGCCGCCGGCGGCCGGCCGAGCAGCGCCTGAAGCCACAGCGCCCCCATGGCGGCCAGCAGCAGATGGCCGTGGACGCGCGGCGAGCCCTCCTTCTTGAAGACCATGATGGAGAGGATGCCGCCGGCCACCACCGCGAAGAACAGGAGCGCCGCCCAGGAGCTGCGGATGCGCAGCAGGAACAGCGCCCAGAAGGCGACGACCAGGGCGCCCAGCGGCAGGAACAGGAGCCGCATCGCCGGCCAGCGCTGGGCCAGCTCCCGCAGCTTGTAGTCGAAGTGGCCGTAGAACAGCTCGAACCCGGCCTGCACCGCGTTGCCCGGCGCCATCATGTTGGCCATGCCGAGCGCCCCGCCGGTGCGGAAGTTGTCCGCCGCCGGGATCATCTGCACGAAGGCGAGCAGCCCCGCCGCCGCCATGACCGCCGCCCCCGGCAGGGCGGCGCGGACGCGGCCGTCGCGCCACGCCTCGACGGCGTGGATCAGGCCGAAGGCCAGCGCCATCAGGAAGGTGAAGACGTTGGCGTTGGCCATCAGCGCGACCAGCGCGGCGTAGAGGAGGGGGCGGCGGTGGCGCTGCCCGAAGAGGGCCAGCACCGCCGTCAGCAGCAGGGCGCCCAGCGCGAAGTTGCGGGCGATGTGCGAGTATTCGAAGGCGAGATAGTAGCTGAAGGCGAACAGCGCCTTGACCAGCGGCGGGAAGGGCGCCCGCCAGAGGATCAGCCCGACCGCCCCGGCGGCGAAGGCGAAGTTCAGGTAGCCCTGCGACTCGTAGGGCAGGCCGAGGGCGATCAGCAGGCCGTTCAGGAGGTGCCAGAGCGCCGGCGTGCCTTCATGGCCCATCTGCTCGAACAGCATCGGCCGGAAGGGCAGGTCGCGGGCGATCAGCCAGGCCTGCGCCTCGTCGCGCCACGGCTCGTGATGGGCGAGCACGAAAAGGCCGCCGACGACGTAGACGGCGAACAGGCCGGCCAGGAGAAGCGTGCCGGTGCGCAACCCGCCGCCGGCGGCACCGGGCAGGGGGATTTCCCGCTCGCGCAGGGGCAGGCGCAGGGACATGGGGGGCCGCCCGCCGTCAGGCCGCACGGTGGGGACGGCGGTCCGCCGCCTCCTCGCGCGGCCCGGGCTCGTCGCCCTGTGCCGCGGCGGCGGCGGCCAGCTCCTGCCGGCGCACGCGGGTGCGGATGTCCTCCAGCATCTCGCGGTTCACCGAGATCAGGTCGGCGACCAGCCCCAGGATCCAGACCATGACGCCGATCAGCAGCAGCAGGGCGGCCAGGATCAGGCTGGGGACGTGGGCGCGCTCGGTCCCCGCCAGGAACAGGGCGAGCCAGCGCACCCCCAGCAGCAGGCCGGCGGCGAAGGGGATCGCCCCCACCAGCGTGAAGAAGCGCAGCGGCCGGTAGATCGAGAAGATGCGCAGGATCACCCACATGTTGCGGGTCACGTAGGCGCGGATGCTCTTGACCAGCCGCGAGGGCCGCAGGTCGCCGTTGACGCGGATCGGCACCGAGACGGTGGTGATCCCGCGCCGGCCGGCCTGGATGATCGTCTCCAGCGTGTAGGTGTAGGGGTTGAAGACGTTGAGGCGCAGCGCCGCCTCGCGGCTGATGGCGCGGAAGCCGCTGGGCGCGTCGGCGATGTCGGTGCCGCTGGTGACCCGCACCACCCAGCTTCCCAGCCGTTGCAGCGCCTTCTTGAGGGGGGAGAAATGCCCGATCTCGCCGATCGGCCGGGCGCCCACCACCATCTGCGCCTCGCCGCGCAGGATGGGCGCCAGCAGGGCGGGTATGTCGCCGGCGCGGTACTGGTTGTCGGCGTCGGTGTTGACGATGATGTCCGCCCCGGCGCGCAGGCAGGCGTCCAGCCCGGCGGTGAAGGCGGCGGCCAGCCCGCGGTTGCGCTCGAAGCGCAGGACGTGGTCGACGCCCAGGGCCAGCGCCACCTCGGCGGTGCGGTCGGACGAGCCGTCGTCGATGACCAGCCACTCCACGCTGTCGATGCCCGGAAGCGACCTCGGTAATTCCGCGATCGTGACCGGCAGCGAGTCCTGCTCGTTGAAGCAGGGAATCTGGATGATCAGTTTCATCGCGGGACGAGGCTCCGCCTTCCGCCAAGATCGCGGTACGCCTCCCGGACCGGCGCAATTCTTGTGCGCCTTCCCATAGAGGCAATTGGAGGAAGTATTCGGAATCGTCTTCGGAAGCATCAAGCGTTATTAGGTATAACTTTATTCAAACAGCGTAATACGGACGGCGCCGGAAGGGTTCCATCGCCGGGACGGCGTGCGACGTGCGGCAATCGAGCCGCTGGCCGCGCATGCCGCCCGCCGCTTCGCCGATGATAGGGCTGCACATGCCGCTCATACCGAGGCGCCGTATCCCCCGAGCGCGGATGTTTGCTTACCGTTTCCCGCGGCACTTTCAGCGACTGGGCGATCGCCCGCACGCTCTTCCCCTTCGCGTGCTCCCGTCGGATCCGCGCTTTCGTCTCCATCGTCAGCATCCCCGCTTGGCCACCCTGTCGTCCAACCCAGGGTGGAGATCTGCCAGATCAGGGGGTGGCGGGGTTTTGGACGCCGATCATCCCCCAAACCACCGGCTGAGTCTGATTTCTGCGGCTCTTCGAAAAACAAAATTGCCGCACGTCCTGCCGCCTGCGATGGTCTGATCGAAAGGGTCGGTTGCTGAACCCAGCCGCGCCATCATGCGCCAAGCCCCGTATCTCCGGGGAAGCCGACCATCATTGCCCTTCCAAGGGGGCTCTGCCACCATTATGTCTTCCGTAGTTTCGGAGCACTTTTGCGAGGAGGGAACGATGGGCGTGATGCTGGCAGAGGGCGACACCCTGACTTCCACCGAGGTTGCCGCCGTAGCCTCGGTGTCCACCCGGTACGTCAGCCATCTGATCGAGGAAAGCATCTTGCCGGCCGAACTCTACGCTCGCGACGGCAAGCGGTGGTTCCGCCCCTCCGCCGCCGCCTTCGTGGCCTTCGACAGCCAAGTGGCCGATGTTCTGACCCCTGGCGCGCGCCGGACCGCGATCCAGGAACTCCTGTCGAGGTACCATGCGGCGCTGGTCGACAGCGACGCCTGGCTCCGCTGGACGGATCCCGGTGACCTCGGTGTGAGCATTGGCCCGATCAAGGTCGACATGGTCGATGTGTTCAGGCGCGTCGCCGAGAGTCTGAACGCGCTGGCCGAGTCGAGGGCGCTGGTCGTGCGGGATCCGGAGATCCTGTCCGGCACGCCGGTCATTCGCGGCACCAGGATCCCCGTCTACGACGTGGCCGCCTCCGCCGAGAAGGGACTGCCTATGGAGCGCATCCTGCGAGCCTATTCCGACCTGACGGCACGCGATGTCGAATTGGCCCGCCTGTGGGCGAAAGCCAACCCTCCCATGGGGCGCCCCAGGAAGGCGATCGGCCCCGCAGATCCGGACACGGTGACGGCGAAGCGTGTCACTCGCCATCGGGGTGCCGCGTGAAGCTGCTGGTGGACAACGGCCTCAGCGAGGAACTCGCCCATTTGGCCAGGGAGCGCGGGCACCTCGAGGCCACCCACATTCGCTGGCTCGGCAAGGGCGATTGGAAGGATTGGAACCTCAAGGATCTCATCGACAGCGGCGGCTATACGTTCGTCACCAAGAACTCCGTCGATTTCCGCGGCCCCAGGACCGACCGGGGCAGCGGTGGCCAGCATGCGACGCTGGAATTGCATTGCGGCCTCGTGTGTCTGAACGGTCCCGTGGGGATGGATCTCGACCTGCAAATTGAACTGTTCGAAGCGGTTCTCGACGAACTCGCTGCGGACGCCGACCTGATCAACGCCGCGCTCGAGGTCAGCCTCGAAAGCTGGGAGGACGACGAGTTGCTGGTGGAACGGTATCCGATCCCCAAGGATGGTCCATACGCCCGGGATGTCGGACACACGAGCCATGTCAGATCCCGATCAAATGCTTGATCCCCTCACCATCCGTTACGCTCAAAGCCGATCCGGCAACCTGCGCTGAAGGGCTGCCCGGAAAAACCCTGAAGGGATTGGGCTCAAGTCCTCGGGGGTAGCGCGGCGGGGGCGCCGGTGTTGATCCGGCATCCCCTTGCCACTGGTGGAGACCCGCCATGCCGTTGCCGTCCGCCCCTTATCCGTCCGACCTCACTGATGGCGAATGGGAGTTCGTCGCGCCCTCTTCTCCAAGAGCGAAAAGCGGAGGAAGAAGCCGGTCTATGACCTGCGCCGGGTTCCGGATGGCCGCTTTTGCGTTCATCGCGGCGGTATTGCGTGGCGGATGATGCCGCACGACCTGCCACCCCGGCTATGGGGAGGGGCGGGCCGCCACGGCCTCGATCTCGACCCGCCATTCGGGGCGCGCCAGTCCGGCCACGATGAACACGGTGGAGGCGGGCCTGTGGTCGCCGAGGACGGCGGAGCGGACGGCGGCGAAGGCGGGAAGGTCGGCGGAGTCGACCAGGAGGACCGTCGTTTTGACGAGATGCTCGACGCCCATGCCGGCGGCCCGCAGGACGGCGGTCAGGTTGTCCCAGCACAGGCGCGCCTGCTCCTCGATGGAGGCCGGGACGGTGCCGTCGGGCGCCACCCCCACCTGCCCGGCGACGTGGAGCCAGGCGTGGTTCCCGGGCACCAGGATCCCGTGGGTGTAGTGGCCGAGGGGGGCGGTGATGTCGGGGGGATTGATGGGGGTCATGCGGTCATGCGCCTCGGTGGCTGGAAGGGGCTTCGAGAAAGCCCAGTATGTCCTTGAAGACGGGGCCGGCCGGGTCGGCCAGGCTCTCCAGGACCGTGAAGTGCGTCCGCCCCGGCGCCAGCAGCAGCTCGCCCGAGCCGCCGCGGCTCCGCCAGACCTCCAGGAAGTCGCGGCTCTGCTGCTGGAAGCCGGCCGTCTCCCCGCCCCCGACGAGGAGGCGCAACGGCACCGCCGGCAGCGCCGGCAGGCGGCGCGCGAGGCGGAGCGGGCTGAGCGCGTCGGCGTCGGCGGGGCTGAGCCGGGCGTCGCGGTTGATCGAGGTCCGCAGCAGCGGCACCAGATCGAACAGGCCGCTGACCGGCACGATCCCGCGGATGTCCCCGCCCCCGCCGGGCTCCCCGGCGGCGCCGCCGGCCAGGGTGGTGAGCGCCGCCAGATGGCCGCCGGCGGAATGGCCGGAGAGGACGATCCGCGCGGCGTCCGCCCCGAAGGAGGGGGCCGCCGCGCGCAGCCAGGCCAGCGCCTGGTGCATCTGCTCGGCGATGCGGGCCAGCGGCACCGACGGGGCGAGGTCGTAGTTCGGCATCACCACCGTGACGCCGGCCGCCACGTAGGGCGCGGCCAGGAAGGAGAACAGCTCCTTGTCGAGCGTGCGCCAGTAGCCGCCGTGGATGAACAGGAGGACGGGCGCGCCCGCCCCGGCCGGGAAGACGTCGAGCAGGGCGCGCGGGCCGTCGCCGTAGCGCCGGTCGAGGAGGGCGCCCGGTGTGGCCGCGCGGAAGGCGGCGCTGCGCTCGCCGAAGCCGGCGTAGACGGACTGGCGCTCCGGGTGGCGGGGGCGCAGGTTGAACTCGCGCTCGACAGCCTCGTCGATGGGGGTCGGGCGGCCGTCCGCCCGGCTTTGCTGCGCGGTGGAGGGAGCGGTGGAGTCAAAGGCCAAGATACGCCTCCTGGACGGCCGGATCGCGCTGAAGGGTGGCGGTGTCGGCGGCGTTGACGATGTGGCCCTCGGCCAGGACATAGCCGCGCGACGCCGTGCGCAGCGCCATGCGCGCGTTCTGTTCGGCGAGGAGGATGGCCATGCCTTCGGCGTTGAGGGTGCGGATGGTGGCGAAGATCTCCTTCACGACGAGCGGGGCCAGTCCCATGGACGGCTCGTCGAGCAGGAGCAGCTTCGGGCGGGCCATCAGGGCGCGGCCGATGGCGAGCATCTGCTGCTCGCCCCCCGACAGCGTGCCCGCCGGCTGGAGCAGCCGTTCTCTGAGCCGGGGGAACAGCGTCAGCACGAACTCCAGGTCGCTGGCGATCCCCTCCTGCCGGCGCGGCCAGCTGCGGCGGAAGGCGCCCATCTCCAGGTTGTCGCGCACGGTGAGGGGGGCGAAGACCCGCCGCCCCTCCGGCACCAGGGCGATGCCCGCCGCCACCACCGCGTGGGCGTCGAGGCGCGACAGCTCCCGCCCGCCGAAGCGGATGGCGCCGCCGACCGGGCGCAGCAGCCCGGACAGGCTGCGCATCAGGGTCGTCTTGCCGGCGCCGTTGGCGCCGACCAGGCAGACGCATTCGCCGGGCGCCACCGTCAGCGACAGCCCGCGCAGCACCTGGATGTCGCCGTAGCCGGCGTTCAGGCGGTCGACCTCAAGCATCGTCGTCGTCCTCGCCGAGATAGGCTTCGAGCACGGCGGGATCGCGGCGCACCGCCTCGGCGGTGCCCTCGGCGATCTTCCGGCCGTAGTTCAGGACCAGGATGCTGTGGCAGAGCCGCATGACCATGCGCATGTTGTGCTCCACCAGCAGCACGGTGACGCCCTCGGCGTTGAGCGCCCGGATGGTGTCGGCGATCCGTTCGGTCTCGGCGTGGGGCAGGCCCGCCGTCGGTTCGTCGAGCAGGAGAAGTTCCGGCTCGGCGGCGAGCGCGCGGGCGATCTCCAGGACCTTGCATTCGCCGAAGCTGAGCGCGCCGGCCCGGTCGCCGGCGCGGTGGGCGAGGCCCAGCCGGTCGAGCTGGGCCATCGCGGCGTCGCGGATCGCCGCCTCCTCGCGCAGGGCGGCGCCGGTGCGCAGGATGGCGTGCAGCACGTCGCAGCGGGTGCGCGCGTGGCGCCCGACCATGACGTTCTCCAGGACCGTCAGATCCTTGAAGATCTGGAGGTTCTGGAAGGTGCGCGCGATCCCCCGCTCGACCCGCCGGTAGGGCTTCAGATGGTCGATGCGCGCGCCCTTCAGGAGGATCCGCCCGGCCGAGGGCGGCGTCACCCCGGCGATCATGTTGAACAGGGTCGTCTTGCCGGCGCCGTTGGGGCCGATGACCGCCTTGATCTCGCCGGCGGCGACGGAGAAGGAGAGGTCGGCGACGGCGCGCAGCCCGCCGAAGTCGCGCTGGAGGTCGGTGACCTGGAGAAAGCTCTCATGACGTTCGCTCATCGGGCGGCCTCCTTGCCGGTCCGGCGGAACAGCCGGGCGCCCAGCGCCTCCACCCCGGCGGCGAGGCCGCCCGGGAAGAACAGCAGCACCAGGATCATGCACAGGCCGAACAGGAACAGCTCCAGGTCGCCCAGAGCGCGCAGCGCCTCGGGGACCACGGTGAAGACGAGCGCGCCGAACAGCGGCCCCCAGTAGCGGCCCCAGCCGCCCAGCGCCACCATCACCACCAGCATCACCGAGGTGAAGTAGCCGAAGGTCTCCGGCGAGGCGAACTGGTTGTAGTGGACGTAGAGCCCGCCGGCGAGGCCGGCCATGGCGGCCGTCAGCACGAAGACGATCAGCTTGTAGCGGAAGCAGTTCACGCCCAGCGCGTCGGCCCCGATCTCGCTGGTGGCGAGCGCGCTCAGCGCGCGGCCGACGCGCGACTTCACGAGGTTCAGGATCGCCAGCATGACCAGCCCGCCGCAGGCCCAGACCAGATAGAAGACGCGGTCGTCGCTGGCGATGTCGAAGCCGCCGATGGCGAAGGGGGCGACGCCGAGCAGGCCGTTGGGCCCGCCGGTCAGGCCGACCAGCTCGTTGAACAGGACCACGACGATGGCGTTGAAGCCGAGCGTCGCCATGGCGAGGTAGTGCCCGCGCAGGCGCAGGGCGGGCAGCCCGATGATCACGGCCGAGGCCGCCGTCAGCAGCATGCCGGCCGGCACGCCGATCCAGGCGTCGATCCCGAGCCGGGCCGACAGGATGCCGCTGGTGTAGGCGCCCAGGCCGAAGAAGGCCCCGTGGCTGAGCGAGATCTGCCCGCAGAAGCCCATCAGCGTGTTGAGGCTGGCGATCAGGATGAGGTTGATGAAGAACAGCACGCCGAGCGAGACCATGAAGTCGTTCGGCGCGACGAACGGGAACAGGGCGAGCATCAGCCAGACGCCGGCCAGCGTCGCGTGGTCGCGGGTGAAGCGCGGCACCGCCGCCGTGCGCGGCGGGGCCGCGGCCCGCAGGTGCCGGGCCGCCATGGCGTCGTTCATGTCGGTCATCGGTGGGTCCCCCTCAGACCTTCTCGACGACCGGCTTGCCGATGAGGCCGACCGGGCGCCAGAAGAGGATGAGCAGCAGCACCACGAAGGCGATGGCGTCCTTGAAGTGCGAGGAGATGTAACCGCTGGCGAAAGCCTCCAGCACGCCCAGCAGCAGGCCGCCGAGCAGCGAGCCGTAGAGGTTGCCGAGGCCGCCCAGCATGGCGGCGCTGAAGCCCTTGAAGCCCAGCATGGTGCCGCTGTCGTAGGAGGTCAGGGTGAGCGGGGTGATGATGGTGCCGGCGATGGCCCCGGCCATGGCGGCGATGGCGAAGGACCACATGACCGTGCTGCGGACCTTGATCCCCACCAGCGCCGCGGCGTCGCGGTCCGCCGCGGCGGCGCGCAGGGCCTTGCCCAGCACCGTCCTCTCGAAGAACAGGTGGGCCAGCACCATGAAGGCGGCGGTGATGGCGACGATCCACAGGGTCTGGGAATGGATGCTGGCGCCGAGGACGCTGACCGCCCGGTCGCCGGCGAAGCCCGGATAGCCGGCCGGGTTCTTGCCCAGGGTCAGCATCACCGCGCTCTTGGTGCAGATGGCCAGGCCGATGCTGACCAGCGTGATCAGGAGCGGGGTCGGCCGGCCGATGGGCAGGATCACCAGCCGTTCGGACGCCAGCCCGACCGCGGTGACGACGAGCACGGCGAAGAGGCAGGCGAGCCAGACCGGCGAGGCCGCCGCGGTGACCGTCGTGGCCGCCACCATCCCGCCCATCATCACCCATTCGCCCTGGGAGAAGTTGATGGCGTCGGTGCTCTTGAAGATCACGTTGAAGCCGAGGGCGACCAGGGCGTAGATGCTCCCGGTTCCGATGCCGGCGATGAGTAGCTGGAGAGCCGTGGACCCCGCGTCCATGGTTGGTTCCTCCGCGTGCCGCAGCGCTGCCGCCGCGCCGGTTTCAGAAGCCGCCGACCAGCGTGTGGTGGAAGGCGGGCAGGTCGATGCCGAGGGTGGCGAGCCGCCGCCGGGCCGCCGCGACCCAGTCGCGCAGGACCGCGGCCTCCGTTCCGGCGTCGGCGGCGCCGAGCCCGGCGCGCGCGCAGACGGCGTCGGCCTCGGCCTCGGGGCCGGCGCTGTTGGACAGCCACGGGCAGTGGTAGCCGCCGAACTCCACCGTGCGCATGTGCTCCTCCAGTTCGGCGGCGATGGCGCGGCGCTCCGCCTCGCTCCACCGCGGCGCGCGCTCCTCGGCGTAGAGCCAGCCGAAGGCGGCGTGACGCTCCTTGTCGGCGATGCAGCGGTCGAGGACGGCGGCCAGGGCCGGGTTGGTGCAGCCCTGGCGGTAGGCCCGGAACAGCTCCAGCTCCAGCCCGTCCTCGAAGGCGCAGTGGACGACGACGTAGGCATCGAGCGGGCGCTGCGCGTTCAGCGCGCGGCGGTGGAGGCCGCGGTTGAACAGCGCCGCATAGGCCGTGGTGGCGGGCTGCGTCAGGAGGCCGCCGAAGCGGGCGGCGATGCGGTCGAAGCAGTCGACGTGCCACGCCTCCTCGGTGCCGCGCACGGTCAGGAAGAATTTGGGATCGGATTCGCGCTGGTCCTCGATGCAGAAGCGGACCAGCAGCGAGGGCGTCTCCTTCAGGCCGGCGGCCTCGATCCAGGCGCGCCGGCTCCAGGTCCGGCGCGCCGCCTGGCGTTCCGCCTCGGTGAAGCGCCCGGGGTCAAGCGCGTCCCACGGAATGTCGCGCTGGGGATCCCAGCGGTTCTCCTTGCCGGCCTGGTAGAGGTCGCGGATGCCGGTGATCACCGGCGACAGGCGGAGCGGAAAGCGCTTCTCCACGAACAGGGGCGTCGGGGCCTGCGTGGCCGTCGGCATGGCGTGCTCCCTCATCAAAAGGCGCCGATCTTGGGATGGTGGAAGGTCGGCAGGGTGATGCCCATCGCCTTCATCCGCTCGCGGATGCGGACGATCGAGGCGACGAAGACCGGCTTCTCCTCCTCCTCGACCGTGGCGCCGAGCCCGGCCTCCCAGGTCAGGCGGTCGGCCTCGACCTCGGCGCGCGAGGCCGGGTTCTCGGGCGCCAGCCAGGCGCTGTGGTAGCCGTTCAGCTCGACCTTCTCGATCATGGTGATGACGGCGTTCTCGACGACCGTCAGCTCCTCCGGCGACATGCCCTTGACCTGATGCTCCAGGAAGTACCAGCCGAAGGCGCAGTGGCGGACCTCGTCGCGCATGATGGCGCGGCAGATCTGGTGGGCGACCGGGTCGCGCGCGGTCTCGACGAGGTGGCGGAACACGTCGAAGGCGATCTCCTCGGCGGCGCAGACCAGCGCCGCGATGATGGCCTCCAGCGGCACCTCGGGATCGAGCGCCGCCTTGCGCACCCCGTGCGTGGCCACCGACCCCTGGAACAGCTCCTGGACCGGCTTTTCCATGTAGCCGCCGAGCTTCTCCGCCATCATGTAGCAGACCTCGGCGTGGCGCGCCTCCTCCTGGGAGCGGATGGTGAAGAAGAGCTGCATGTCCGGCGGCCGCTTCTCCTCGCAGAAGCGGATCTGGAGCGCCGGGCTTTCCGAGATTGCGCCGTACTCGCTCCAGGCGCGCCGGCTCCAGTACTGGCGGGCCGCGAAGATCTGCTCCTCGCTGTAGCGGGACAGGTCGAGCCGGTCCCAATCGATGTCGGTGCGCGGGTCCCACTGGTTCTTGGTCGCGGAGTGGAACAGGTCGCGGATGCGCGGGATCCGGCTGTCGAGGGTCAGGGGGAAATGCTCTTCCGGCAGGTCGAGGAGCGTGTTGACGGCCATCACGGCCTGCTCGGGGCTCATGTCGCGGTGGAGAGGCATCGGATGCTCCCGGGAAGTGGGGGAGGCGGGCGGCGGGGGCCGCCGCCCGCCCAAGGGTCAGCGGTAGTCGGCCAGGTTGAAGCGGCTGTCCTTCCAGTTCAGCATCACGATGTCGTCCTTCGACAGGCCGGAGTGGCGCTCCGGCGTGAAGGTGAAGACCCCGCCGGTGCCGTGGTAGGCGGTGATGCCCTCCAGCGCCTCGCGGACCTTGGCCCGGTCCTTGCCGCCCTTCTCCAGGGCGAGGCGGGCGAGGTGGATGGCGTCGTAGGTCTGCGCCACATACTGGTTGGGCAGGCGGCCGTAGCGCTTCTCGAACGTCTCCATCAGCGAGCGGACGCGCGGCTTCAGGGGGTCGTCGTCGGGAAGCTGGTCGCCGACCGGGAACTTCACGCTGACCAGGAGCAGATCCCTGGCGGCGTCGCCGGCAAGCTCCATGTAGCGCTGCGAGACGAAGCCGTAGCTGTGGATCAGCTTGCGGTCGCCGAGGCCGAGCTGATGGGCCTGCTTCAGGAACACCACCCCGGCCGGCGTCACGGTCCAGCAGATCACCGCCTCCGCCCCGCTGTCGCGGATGCGGGTGAGCTGGGCCGTCATGTCGGTGTCGCTGGGGTTGAAGGACTCGTAGGTGGCCTCAAGCTGGCGCTTGGGCGCCAGCCGCTTCATCTGCTCCACCGCGCTCTGCCCGAAGCCGCTGGAATCGGCGAGCAGCGCCACCTTGCGGATGTTGTTCTTGGCCAGATAGTCGGCGATCCGGTCGAGCACGGCGTCGTCGTCGACCGTGCTCTTGAAGGTCCACCGGCGGTCCTTGACCGGCTCCACGATGTTCATGGCGCCTTCGGTGGAGATGAAGGGGACCTTGGCCTGCTCGGCCATCGGCGCCATGGCCAGGGCGATGCCGCTCATGCTGCCGCCGCCGACGATCATGTCCACCCGGTCCTGGTTGAGCAGGCGGCGGGTGGCGCTCAGCGCCTTCTGGCTCTGGCTTTCGGCGTCGTAGAAAATCCACTCGATCTTGCGGCCGTCGATGCCGCCGGCGGCGTTGATCTCCTCCACCGCGATCTCCATCCCGGCCTTCATGTCCTCGCCGAGGAAGGCGGCCGGACCGGTCACCGAGAGGATGGAGCCGATCCGCAGCGGCTCCTGGGCCTGGCCCGCGGAGGCGCCGAGGGCCGCCGCCGCGGCCAACGCCGCGCCGGCGATCCGCGCCGGGGCCAGAAGTCGTGAAAGGACACCAGACGCAAAGACACCGGACATAGTCTCACCTCCTTGTCGTTCGGGCGGAACCGTCAGCGCTTGGCGCCACCTTTGGTCTTGGGAGCCGGTTTTTTGTTCTCGGCGCGCAGTTCCGATGAAAAGCCGATGATGTTGGCCGTGCCTGCGGACGTCGCCTTGGTGACCGGCACCGTGACGACGTAGCGGGCCTGGTCGGCGCGGTAGATCGAGTAGCCGGCCATGACGGGCCGCTCATCGGCGTCGAAATAGACGAGATGGCGGGCCAGCACCGGGTCGTTGGGCAGCACCTGGAGGATCTCGGCGACGTCGGGGTCGGCCGCCGTGGCCTCGATGCGCATGACGCCGCGGTCGAGCGCCACGCGCTTCTTCAGGAGATCGAGCAGCGAGCAGCGCTCCACGCTGGCGGCATCGAACACCTCGGCGTGATCGGCGACGACGCAGCGATGGTCGATGGAGATGGGGATGCCGCCGCTCGTCCGCAGCCGCTCCAGGTAGAGCACCTCGGCGCCCGGCTCCAGGCCGAGCGGCCCCAGGTAGGCGGGCGGGCAGGGCATCCGCTCCAGCCGGCGCAGGGTCATGACCAGCGGGCGTCCGCCATCCGCCCACTGATCGATGAAGTTCATGTCCGGCGTGAAGCGCTCGTCCATCTTGCCGGTGCCGACGAAGGTGCCGACGCCGCGCAGCCGCGTCAGGTGCCCCTCGTTGACCAGCGCCTGGACCGCCTGGCGCACGGTCATCCGGCTGACCTTGAAGAGCTGGCACAGCTCGTCGTCGGTGTGGAAGCGCAGATCCTTCCGGTCCCAGGAGGCGATCATCTGGAGCAGCCGCCGCTTGATCTGCACGTACAGCGGCAGGGGCGACGAGCGGTCGATCGCGTCCGCGGGGTCCGTCCGGATGTCGGCAGGCTGATGGCTGCGCATGGTTCCGTCCACCGGTCCGATCTGCTAGTTATCTAGTGGACTAGACATTATGCCTTTATGACGCCGGGCGCAAGTGGCATCATTGGGATACAAACGGTTTGTGACGTCAATGATAGGGAAGGGGCACATGGTCGAGCGTGTTCGTCATCCGATCCAGATTCTGGCAATCCGGACTCTGGCAATCCGGACGCCGGAGCGGCGCGCATGAGCGTCGCCTCCGATCTGGCGGCCGTCCCCGCCCTGGCGCGCCGCCTGTTCCCCGGGCTGGCCACCTGCCTCGCGCTGGCCATGGCCGCCACCTTCGTCTCCGACCATTACGGCGGCCCGACGCTGCTGTTCGCCCTGCTGTTCGGGATGGCGCTCCATTTCCTCTCCAAGGAGGGGAAGGCGGTGGAGGGGGTGGCCTTCTCCGCCCGCACCGTCCTGCGGATCGGCGTGGCCCTGCTCGGCGCGCGGATCAGCGCGGCCCAGATCGTCGACCTCGGGCTGCTGCCGGTCGTCGTGGTGGTGGCCGGCGTCGTCTCGACCATCGCCGTCGGCCGGCTGGCGGCCGGCCTGCTCGGCCTCGGCCGCGCCCAGGGCATCCTGACCGGCGGCTCGGTGGCGATCTGCGGGGCCTCGGCCGCGCTGGCCATCTCGGCCGTGCTGCCGCGCGGCGGCAACGCCGAGCGGGACACGCTCTTCACCATCATCGCGGTGACGACGCTGAGCACGGTGGCGATGATCGTCTATCCGCTGGTGGCGGCGGCGCTGCCGCTCGACCACCGGGAAGCCGGCATCTTCATCGGCGGCACCATCCACGACGTCGCCCAGGTGGTCGGCGCGGGCCACCTCATCTCCGACGAGACCGGGGTCATCGCGACCTTCGTGAAGCTGATGCGGGTGGCGATGCTGGTCCCCGCGGTCCTCGCCATCGGCTGGCTCTTCCGCGGCGAGACCGGGCGGACGGGGACCGGCGGCGGCGCGCCGCTGCCCGGCTTCCTGCTCGCCTTCATCGCGCTGGCCGCCGTCAACAGCGCCGGCCTTGTGCCCCCGGCCGCCGCCGCCCTGCTGAGCGATGCGTCGCGCTGGTGCCTGGTGATCGCGATCGCCGCGCTGGGGATCAAGACCTCCTTGCAGGAAATGGCGGCCGTGGGCTGGCGCTCGATCCTGCTGGTGGTGGTGGAGACGCTGTACCTGGCCCTGTTCGTGCTTGCGGTCCTGCTGCTCGCCTGACGCGCTTCGGCCATCCGGGGCCGGCCGCGGCCCCGGACCGGCATGAAACGCGCCCCCCCGCCCGCGGGCTTCGGCGCGGGTCACGGCAAACCCGGGCGTCGCCGAATGGCCGGGGGTGCCCGGCGGCGCCGCCAGGATCGCCACCGCTCCGCCCGGCCGGCGGAATGACGGCGACGTGACCTTTGAAAACAAAGCTGGTTAAATAAAAAAACGACGGTCCAAAAATTGGCTATCCACTATCGAAAATATCTGAAAATTCAGGAGCGTCAACGACACCGCGCTGCTCTTGCCTGGATATACCTCCTTCGAAGAATAGACGGAGAATTGGCAGGGATTTAATGTCTGGTGCAATTGGGCGAGCGTGTTGCGGCGAGCGTGCCGCCGCCGCCGGAGGGCGGGCGTTGCGCCATCTGCCGTTCGGCGTAAACGGCTCTTCCGGCGGTCGGAACGGCTCCCGGTGCGCTTGGCGGCATGCCCGCGGGCACCCTGCCGTCCTGATCGAGGGGTGAAGTCATGCCGGACGGACCCAAACCGGTGCCGTGGGACCTTGATCGGCGGGCCGCCGGGCAAGCGCAGCCCGACACCGGGCCTTTGTCGATCTCCGCAGCCGCCTGCGGCCACTGCGGCGCGCGTGACCAAAGCGTGTGCCGGAATGTGGGTCGGAAGGACCTCCTGCGGCTGTTCCCGTGCGGCGTGCGGACCCAGGACCGTCCGGCCGGCACGACGCTGTTTCATCAGGGCGAGCCGTTCGACTTCGTGCTCATCCTGCGGAGCGGATGGGTGGTGACCTACAAGGTGTTCGAGGACGGACAGCGCCAGATCATCCGCTTCGCCCTCCCCGGCGATCTCATCGGTTTCGAGGGAGACGCCGTATCCGGCATGGCCTATGGGGCGGAGGCAATCACCAATGTGACGGTCTGCGGGGTCAAGCGCTCACGCTTCCTTCGGGTGTGCGCCGAATCGCCTCAGCTCGCCATGAATTTCGCCAACACCCTGGCGCGCGAGACGCTCTCCGCCTGGAACCATGTGGCTGCCCTCGGGCAGCAGGGCGCGCTGGGACGTGTCGCCAACCTTCTGCTCGACCTGCACCGCCGCGTCGTTTCCCGCGGCGGTGCGAACGGGGCTGCGGTGCATCTGCCGATCAGCCAGATCCACATCGGCGACGCCACCGGGCTCACCTCCGTGCATGTGTGCCGGACCCTGAAGCAGATGCGGCAGGATGGGCTCCTGGAGTTCCGGAAGGAACGGCTGGTGCTGCTCGACCCGCGCCGGCTGGCCGAAGTCGCCCAACTCGATCCGGAGGTTGCGCTCGACTGCCCGTCGCCGCGCCTCGCGGTCGTGTAACGGTTGATCCAGGTTAAGCCGCGTCTGTCCGAAGCCTCCTAGAACAGGGGACGAGGGAGGTGCACCATGATCACCATGGAAGACTGCATCGGCATGAGCGGGCTCACCGAGGGCGAGGTCGACGCCATCGCCGCACACGAGCATCTGCCGGAGATCGTCGCGGCCGAGTTGGGCAGCTATCTGGTGGCCACCGAGGTGGGGCAGGTCGAGATCGGCCGCATGATCGAAGACGACATTGCGGAGGCCAGGGCGCATGGGCGGCATGAACGCGCGGCGGTGCTGAAGCTCTGCCTGTTCCACTTCCTTCAGAAGCATCGATCGGCCCGCACCGCCGACCTCTGACCGGTCCGGCGCGGCGGAGTCCTGCGGCAGGCCGCGGAGGGAGGCGAGGATGATCCGAACCCAGTTGCCGGCGGATGCGCCGGTTGCCGGCCTGCGCAGCGACCCGCTGACCTCCCCCAGGCGCAGGGCCGGACATCATGCCGGGCCGGGAGCCGGCGGACGCCGGCATGGCCGGTCCGCCCGGCCTCAAGGACGGCTTGCCCGGATCGGGGGTGCGTGCTGGGCAATGCTTCTCATCCTGGCCGCCGGCGTGGCGCACGCGGGCGATCCCGCCAATGGACGCCGCGTCGCCGAACGCTGGTGCTCGTCCTGCCACGTGGTCGCCGGCCGTGGCGGGACCGATGCCGCTCCGACACTGGAAAGCATCGCCAGGGACCGGCGCCGGGAGCCCGACTGGGTTCGGCAATGGCTGAGCGCGCCGCATCCGCCCATGCCCGATCCCAACCTGACCCGCGCGGAGATCGAGGACGTGGTCGCCTATCTCGAAAGCCTCGCCCCGTAGCGCGCGCTGGCCGAATGGCGCGGATCGCACAACGCCGGAATCGATGTGCAGCGTGAATCCTCCCGCAAAAGGAAGGCATGGGATGCCGTGCGCTTCGGAAGAAACGCGCGGCGTTCTAAATCCAGGTTAAGGAGCGATCCTGCGTCCGCGGGTCCAATCCGCCCGAGGCGCGTGCCGGATTCCGGCAAGCGCCTCGGGTTCAGACCCGACAGCGCATTGCCCGGCAATGCGCGAGAGGGCGATCGGCCGGCCGATCATCGAAGCCGTCATGCGCCGGCCGTATCACACCCGGTCTCGGGAGGATCGCCTATGCGCAGGCACCGCAAAGTCTGGATCGTGCTGGCCGGCGGGGCGGGTGCCCGTATCCTTCAGCACCGCACCTGGGAACCGGGCCGCTTCGAAGAGCTGCCCATCGGGGACGTCGGCGTGGCCCGGCAGCCGGTGTGCGAACCGGCGGGCGACCGGCCGGCGGGCGATTGGCGGACCGCCTCCCAAGGCGTCGCCCTCCGAGCGGAACACCGCATCGCCGACCTCGTGAACCGGGCCGCCACGCAGGGGCTGTTCGACGACCTCGTGCTGGTGGCGCCACCGCCCACGCTCGGCGCTGTGAAGCGGGCGCTGGAACCCGCTGCCGCCGGGCGCATGATCCGGGAGGAGGCCAGGGACCTCCTCGGCATGCCGGCGCTGGCGCTGACGTCACGCCTGCTGGCGATGCTGCGCCGCTGATCCCCCATGCCGTCTCCGGAGGCCCGCGGAATGCCATCCGCCACCCCCACGGTATCGGGACGTTCTTGAACAGGAGGCCCCATTTCCTGAGAGGATGGGGTCATCACGACGAAACCGGCATCCCCCAGATACGCCCCTGGCGTCGGTGAGCGCGCGGTTCGGATGGTGTTCGGGCACGAAGGCGCGCCCGGCGCGGTTCACCAGGGCTGCTTGCTCGGCCCGACCGTGAACTCGCTGATCGTGGTGTCCTCGGGCGCGTCGATCGCGAAGGAAACGACGCTGGCGATCCGGTCCGGCGTGATCGCGTACCGATCGTACAGCTTCCTCATTCCCTCGGCCGCGCCCGGATCGGTGATTCCGTTCAGCAATTCGGTGCTGATCGCGGCGGGATAGATCGTCGCCGTGCGGATGTTCGTGCCCTCCATGGCCGATTCCATGCGCAGAACCTCCATGAAATCGCGCACGAACCATTTGGTCCCACCGTAGATCGCACTGCCAGGGTAAGCCTTGATACCGGCAACTGACGATGTCGCGATGACGTGTCCGGATTTCCGCGCGATGAAGTCGGGCATCACGGCGGCGACGCCGTTGAGAACGCCCTTGATGTTGATGTCGACGGCCCGGTTCCACTCATCGGTCTTGAGAGCGGAGACCGGCGACGTCGGCATGATGCCGGCATTCAGGAAGGCGACATCGACGCGGCCGAACGTCTCCTTGGCCAGACGCACGATCGCTTCGTTGTCGGTCGGCTTGGTGACATCGAGCACCTGACAGGCGGCCTGCCCGCCACTTTTGCCGATGTCATCGACAATCCGCTTCAGCTTGTCTTCCCGGCGCGCGCCCAGCACGACCTTGGCGCCTTGTTGCGCAAGCAGCCGCGCCGTGGCCTCGCCGATACCGGACGATGCGCCGGTGATAATCACGACTTTGTCTTTAATCATTGTCGCGTTCCTTTGAGTCCGGGCGCTCATCGGGCACCGTATTGCTCGTCGGCTGCATGCTCCATCCGGTCGACGACCTTGCCCGCCTGCACGTCCTGCGGAGCGATGTGGCCCATCGCGGGCTGACGTCCAGCTGCGTGGTCGAAGAACGCCCATGGCGGATCGGGCCGGGGCTCGGGTTCAAGAACGTCCGGCATGCCCGCTCGAACGGCCTTCATGGCCGGCCTGTTCGGGACAGCCTCCTGACAATGCCGCCCCGGCGGCTTTCCGCGCCCGCCGCCAAACCTTGCGACGGAACCCTTCAGCCGCCCGCCCATGGCCCCTCGATGACCCGCGCATCGGCCGGGTACTGGCGCGGGACATGCTGGACGGTGATCCACTGGTCCGTGGTGAAGGCTTCGATGCCCCAGGGGCCGTTGAAGCGGCCGATACCGGAGTTCTTCTCGCCCCCGAACGGGTTGTTCGGCAGGTCGTTCACCGGCTGGTCGTTGACGTGAACCATGCCGATTTCCATCCGCTGCGCCAGCCGCACACCACGCTCGATATTGCGGGTGAACAGCGCGCCCGACAGCCCGTATTCCGTGGCGTTGGCGACGTGCAGCGCCTCCTCCTCGCCGCGGACCCGCAGCACCGGCGCGATGGGGCCGAAAATCTCCTCATGCGCCAGCGGCATGTCGTTGGCCACGTCGACGAAGACGTGCGGCGGCAGCACCAACCCCTGCGGCTCGCCGCCAACGATCTGCCTGGCGCCCGATGCCTTGGCATCGTGGATGCGCCTGGTCAGTCCGTCGAACTGGGACTGGTTGATGATCGGGCCGATCATCGTGTCCGAATGATCGGGATCGCCAACCTTCAAGCTGCGAATCCGGTTGGCGAATCCTTCCACGAAGGCGTCGTGCACGCGGTCGTCGACGATGATGCGGTTGACGATCATGCAGATCTGGCCCTGGTGGAGGAACTTGCCGAACACCGCCGCCTCGATGGCCTGGTCCAGGTCGGCGTCATCCAACACGACGAACGGGCTGTTGCCCCCGAGTTCCAGGTCGACCCGCTTGATGATGGGCGCATTGGCCGCCTGCTGTGCAATGCCCCGGCCAACCGGGGTGGAGCCGGTGAAGGAGATGACGCGCGGGATCGGGTGGGTGACGAATGCGTCGCCGATCTCGCTGCCCGCTCCGACGACGACGTTGAACACGCCCGGCGGAAGCCCGGCCTCCTCGAAGATCCGGGCCAGGAGCAAGCCCCCGGTCACCGGCGTGTCGCTGGCCGGTTTGACCACCACGGCGTTGCCGACCGCAAGGGCCGGAACCAACGAGCGGGCGGTCAGCTGGAGTGGCCAGTTCCATGGGCTGATCACGCCGACCACGCCGACGGGCTTGCGGTAGACCCGTCCCTCCTTGCCGGGCACGTCGGTGGGCAGGATGCGCCCTTCAAGGCCGTAGGCGGCGGATTCGCCGTATTGGACGACGCTGTGCACGGTGTCCCATTCGAGACTCGCCTTCAGGCGTGTGCTGCCGGCTTCCCGGATCAGCCAGGATACAATCTCCTCGTGCCGGGCCTCCATGATTGCCGCGGCCCGGCGCATGACGGCGGCACGCTCGCTGGGCAGCATGGCCGCCCATCCAGCCTGCGCCGTCCGGGCGCTCGCGTAGGCATCGTCGAGGTCCTGGCGGTCGCCCTGCTGGATTTCCACCAGCGTCTCGCCGTTGTACGGGTTGCGGTCCCGATTGACCTTCGCGCTGCGGCCGTTGCGCCACGCGCCATTGATGAAGATCCGGTCGAAGCCATCGTAGCGCGCTGGTGTGGAGGGGGCTGGTGTGGGGGAGGCTTGGGACGCCATAGCGTTCACTCCGATGCAGAGGAGGCCGGTGTGCGGCGCGTTGACTGTTCGCGTCGGGGAATACAGGGGGTGGGGCAGGATTGCCCGCGGTATTGAGAGCACCGGCCAGAAGCTCGGCCCGGCGGTGCCAAGCCATTGACTGACCTTAGTGTTTGGCAGTTTTGGATCTACGCTCTACGGTCCTTTGCCCGGAACCGGCGTTTCCAACTCAACACCCCCCTCCGGAACGGCGTTCCGGAGCGCTGCGGAAAAATACGGGTGATACGGACGGTGCTGTGAAGGCGTCGTCCGTCGCATTGATCTGTCGGGTTTTACCGGCGGCGCTCCATGTTCATGCGCCGCCGGTATGAGATCGGAGCCATCCTGCGCCGGGAGGGCCGCTTTCACCCCCCTTTCCCTCCCCGCGTCACGGTGGGGGGCGAAGGTCGCGCTTGAGGATTTTGCCGATGGTCGAGGTGGGCAGCGCCGTCCGGAATTCGATCCGCGTCGGCTGTTCGAACCGGGACAGGCGTTTGGAAAGGAAGTCGCGCAGATCCCGTTCGGGGAGAGTCGTGCCGGGCGCCCGGACGATGAAGGCTTTGACGATCTGGCCGCGGACCGGATCGGCTTCCCCCACGACCGCCACGTCGGCGACGGCCGGGTGTCCGCGGATCGCGGCCTCGACGACCCGCGGGTAGACGTGCTGGCCACCCGCCACGATGAGATCCTTCAGGCGATCCACGATGTGCAGGTACCCGTCCGCGTCGAGATAGCCGATGTCGCCGGTGTGCAGGTGGCCGCCGGCCATGGCTTCGGCGGTCGCCGCCTCGTCCTTCCAGTAGCCGGCCATGACCTGCGGGCCGCGGACGCAGATCTCGCCGACGCGGTCGACCGGGAGCGTCGTCCGGCGGTCGTCCAGCGACACGATCTCGACGGTGGTGCCGGGCAGGGGAAGACCGGCGGAACCCGGCTTGGCCGCGCGATCGAAGGGCGTGCAGGTGACGACGGGCGAGGCTTCCGTCAGGCCGTATCCTTCGACCAGGCGGCTGCCCGTCACCTCCTGGAAGCGCTCCTGCACCAGGGGCGGCAGGCTGTCGCCGCCCGACACGCAGAGCCGCAGCGACGACAGGTCGTGCCGGCCGAGCGTCGGGCAATCGATCAGCGCCTGGAACAGGCGGGGAACCCCGGTCATGAGGGTCGTGCGCTGGCGCTCGATGGCCGCCAGGATCTCGCGCACATCGACCCGCGGCAGCAGAATGAGTTCCGCACCCAGGGCGATCCCGAAGTTCATCACCGCGGTCATGCCGAAGACGTGAAAGAGGGGAAGCACGGCCAGGAGCCGTTCACGGCCGGGCTCGGCGCCGGTGAACCACGCCCGACACTGGCGGGCGTTCGTGCAGAGGTTGGCGTGCGAGAGCATCGTGCCCTTGGGGATCCCCGTTGTGCCGCCGGTGTACTGGATCACCGCCGGCGAGCCGTGGAGGGGTACGTCGACCGGATCGTGCCGCCCGTCATTGGCCAGGATGCCGGCAAAGGGAATGTGGCGCCCGTCGTCCGGGAAACGGGCGATGTCCCGCCGCCGCAGCAGGGCATAGAGCCAGTTCTTGGGAAACGGCAGGGCGTCCGCCATGCGCGCGACGACAATCCGGCGCAGCCGTCCGGGCCAGCCGACCGCCGCCAGCTTTTCCCGGAACAGCGGCAGGTCGAGGGTGACCAGGATCTCGACCCCGGAATCGGTGATCTGCCGTTCGAGTTCGCGCTCGGCGCTCAGCGGATTGAGGTTGACGACGACTCCGCCGGCCTTGAGCACCGCATAGAAGGCGATGATGAAGGCGGGACAGTTGGGAAGCAGAAGCGCCACGCGCCCGCCCGCCCGCAAGCCCTGGTCCATCAGGCCGCGGGTGGCACGGTCGATCAGCCGCGCCATCTCCCCGTAACGGTACCGCCGCCCGAGAAAGTCCAGGCACGGCCGGTCCGTGTGGATGGCCGCCGCCTCATCCATGAGGGCGAACAGCGGGTTCCCCGGCGGGGGATGGCGCCAGTCGAGGCCGCGCGGGTAGCTGCCGGCCCAGGGTGGGGCGACGGGCGCCGTGCTCCTGGTGCGGTGGGTCATGGGCATGGTCTCGCCGGCATCCCGGGTCGTGGCGGCCAAGCCCGACCGGTCGAGGCGACGCGGTCGCCGCGGGGGCCGTGAAAGCCACTCTACGGCCTCCGGGGCGCGGTCCGGTTTACCTGGGTTAAGGCAATCGCACGCTCAGTGGTTCAGGCGGACGAGCGGATCCGCTTCATCGCGGCGCTCCCGCCCATCCGGCGGGGGGCCGGCGGGCAGCCCGCGCCCCCGCTTCCGCCGCGCCCGGCGCCGTTTCGCGAAAAATCCGTAGAACACCCGCTTGATGCCTTCCGCCAGGCCGAGATAGGTGATGACGGTCGCCGCCAGGAAGGCGAAATAGGCCGGCGGCAGGGGCTCGAAGCCGAACAGCGCACCGGCGGGGCTCAGCGGTATCAGCGCCGCCAGCAGAACGACCCCGACGGACAGCCCGGCCAGCAGCGGGTGCGGGCGGCTGGCGAAGGGCGAGCGGCGCGTGCGGATCACGAAGATGATCAGGCACTGCGTCGCCAGCGATTCCACGAACCAGCCGGTCTGGAACAGCGCCTCGCCGGCGCCGAACAGGGCCAGCAGCGCGTAGAAGGTCAGGAAGTCGAACAGCGAGCTGACCGGCCCCATCACCAGCATGAAGCGGCGGATGTGCTCCAGGTCCCAGCGCACCGGGCGCCTGATCGTCTCCGGATCGACGTCGTCGAAGGGGATGCCGATCTCCGAGGCGTCGTACAGCAGGTTGTTGAGCAGAACCTGGATCGGCAGCATCGGCAGGAACGGCAGGACCAGCGCGGCGCCCGCCATGCTCAGCATGTTGCCGAAGTTGGAGCTGCTGCCCATCAGGATGTATTTGGTGACGTTCTCCACGGTGCGGCGCCCCTCCAGCACGCCGTCGTGCAGCACCCCGAGATCGTGCTCCAGCAGGATCAGGCTCGCTGCGTCCTTGGCGACGTCGGCGCCGCTGTCCACCGAGACGCCGACGTCGGCGACGTGCAGCGCCGCCGCGTCGTTGATGCCGTCGCCGAGGAAGCCGACGGCGTGGCCGCGCTGCTTCAGCGCCATCAGCACGCGCTGCTTCTGCGGCGGCGACAGCCGGCAGAACACGTTGGTTCCGGCCAGCCGCGCACGCAACGCCTCCTCGCTCATGGCGTGCAGCTCGTCACCGGTCACCAGGCCGGTCACCGTGATGCCGAGCCGGCGGCAGACGTGCCGGGTCACGCGGTCGTTGTCGCCGGTGAGGATCTTGACCGACACGCCGGCCCCGGACAGCGCGCGCACCGCCTCGGCGGCGCCCGGCTTGGGCGGGTCGAGGAAGGCGGCGAAACCGGCGAAGACCAGCTCGGTCTCGTCGCTCACCCGGGCCTCGCGGTGCTCGGGACCGACGGCGCGCGAGGCGATGCCGAGCACGCGGAACCCGTCCTCGCCGAGTTTCTCGAACAGCGCCGCGGCGCGCGCCCGCGCGGCGGCGTCGAAGGCGAGCGGGACGCCGGGGCTCGGCTCGTAATGGGTGGACAGGCGCAGGATCTCCTCGGGCGCTCCCTTGACGATCAGGGTGTGGCCGCCGCCGCCCTCCAGCAGCACCGAGACGCGCCGCCGCTCGAAGTCGAAAGGGACCTCGTCGAGCTTGCTCCAGTCCGCAGCCTCGACCGTGCCGTGTTCCAGGATGGCGTCGTCGAGCGGGCTGCGGATGCCGCTCTCGAAACGGCTGTTGAGCCAGGCCAGCCGGAACACGGCCTCGCTCTCCCGCCCGTGCCAGTCAACGTTGCGGACCAGACGGATGCGCGCCTCGGTGAGGGTGCCGGTCTTGTCCGTGCACAGCACGTCCATCGCCCCGAGGTTGTGGAGCGCGGTCAGCCGCTTGACGATCACCTTGCGCGCGGCCAGCCGCAGGGCGCCGCGGGCGAGCGTCACCGTCACCACCATGGGCAGCAGCTCCGGCGTCAACCCCACCGCGAGGGCGACGGCGAACATCAGCGACTCCAGCCAGGGCCGGTGGAACGCAATGTTGGCCAGCAGCACGAACAGCACCAGGAAGACCGTCACCCGCAGGATCAGCAGCCCGAACCGGCGCACGCCGATCTCGAAGTCGGTCGGCGGCGGCGCCGCCGCGAGGTTGTGCGCCATGCCGCCGAGAAGGCTGTCCCGCCCGGTCCGGACGACCACGGCGCGCCCGGTGCCGCTGATGATCGAGGTGCCCATGAACAGCGTGTTGGTCGCGGCGCTCGGATCGGCCGCCGGTCCGGGCAGGTCGGCGGCGTGCTTCTCGACCGGGTAGGGCTCGCCGGTCAGCAGCGCCTGGTTGACGAAGAGGTCGCGGGCCTCCATCAGCCGTGCGTCGGCCGGCACCAGGTCGCCGGCGGTCAGGCGCACGACGTCGCCGGGCACCAGGCGCTCGACCGGCAGCGCGCTCTCCCGCCCGTCGCGCATCACGGCGGCGCGCAGCCCGACCGAGCGCCGCAGCGCCTCCACCGCGGTCTCGGCCCGGAGTTCCTGGACGAAGTCGAGGACCAGGCTGAGGAGGACGATGACGACGACGATGGCGAAGCTGTAGAGATCGCCGGCCGCCGCCGAGAAGCCGCTGGCGAGCAGCAGGATGACGAGCAGCGGGTTGCGCAGCCGGTCGAGGAAGCGCAGCCACAGCGGCCGGCGCCGCACCGCCGTGACGTCGTTGACGCCCCAGCGGGTCAGGCGGGCCTCAGCCTCCGACGCGCCGAGGCCGGCGGGCGTGGCGCCGAGTTCGGCCAGGAGGCCGGCCAGCGGCCGCTCCGCCATCGCGATGCTGTCGGGGTGATCGGTCATGGCGTGCCGCCTCCGGCTGCAATGTCCAGGGCCACCCGCTGCTATTCATAGCGCAGGGCTTCGATCGGCTGGAGCCGCGAAGCCTTGCGGGCCGGGTAGAAGCCGAAGAAGATCCCGACGGCCGCCGCGAAGCCGACGGCGAGCAGGATCGCCGCCGGCTTGAGGTCGGTCTGCCAGTGCGCCCAGCGCCCGATGGCGAAGGAGGCGGTGGCGCCGAGGGCGATCCCGGCCAGCCCGCCCAGAAGCGACAGCGTCATCGCCTCGATGAGGAACTGGCCGAGAATGTCGCGGCTGCGGGCACCCACCGCGAGACGCAGGCCGATCTCCCGCGTGCGTTCGGTGACGCTGACCAGCATGATGTTCATGATGCCGATGCCGCCGACCACCAGCGACACCGAGGCGACCGCGGCCAGCAGCAGGGTCAGCACGCGCGACGACGCCTCCTGCGCCTGCGCCACGTCGGACAGGTTGCGCATCCAGAAATCGTCGTCCTGTGCGGGTTGCAGGTGGTGGCGCTGGCGCAGCAGGGCGTGAATCTGCGCCTCGGCGGCATGCATGTCGGCACCGTCGCGCATCTTCACCAGGATGGCGGCGACGGTGCGCCGGTTCACCTCGCTGGCCCCCAGCACCCGATTGCGGGCCGTGCTCAGCGGCATGACGACGACGTCGTCCTGGTCCTGCCCCTGCATGCTCTGGCCCTTGCGGTCGAGCACGCCGATCACGGTGAACGGCACCTTCTTGATGCGGATCATCTGCCCGACGGGGTCGGCGCCGCCGAACAGCGTCGTCGCCACCGTCCGGCCGAGCAGCGCCACCTTGGCGGCGCGGTCGGTGTCGGCCTGCTCGAAAGGCCGGCCCTGGGCAACGCCCCAGTCGCGCGCCGTCAGGAAGTCGGGGGTGGTGCCGTAGACGACGGTGGACCAGTTGAGGTTGCCGTAGATGATCTGCGCGCTGCCGCGCACGCCCGGAGAGGCGACGAGGATCTCCGGCACCTCGCGTTGCAGGGCCTGGGCGTCGTCCTCGCTCAGCGTCATCTGCGTGCCGAACCCGAGCCGCACACCCCCCGACGTGATGGCGCCGGACACCACGATGATGAGGTTGGAGCCGAGGCTGCTGATCTGCTCGGCCACGCGCGCCTCGGCCCCCGCGCCGACGGCGATCATGGTGATGACCGAGCCGACGCCGATGATGATGCCGAGCATGGTCAACAGGCTGCGCATCAGGTTGAGGCGCAGCGCCGCCAGCGCGATGCGCAAGGACGAGACGAGGGTCATGCCGCCACCTCCGGGGGCCGCCAGGCGGCCAGCACCTCGGTCGCGACCCGCGGCCGCAACCGGTTGGTCGTCGATCAGGCGCCCGTCGCGGAAGCGCAGCGTCCGCCGGGCGTAGGCCGCGATGTCCGGCTCGTGCGTCACCAGGACGACCGTGATGCCGCGCGCGTTGAAGGTCTGGAACAGCGCCATGATCTCGACGCTGGTCCGCGAGTCGAGGGCGCCCGTCGGCTCGTCGGCCAGGATCAGCAGCGGTTCGTTGACGAGCGCCCGGGCGATCGCCACCCGCTGCTGCTGGCCGCCCGAAAGCTGGGAGGGGTGATGCCATGCCCGCCCGGCCAGGCCGACCTCGGCCAGCTGCGCCAGCGCGCGGCGGCGCCGTTCGTCGGCCGGAACGCCGGCATAGACCAGCGGCAGCTCGACATTTTCGACCGCCGGCGTGCGCGGCAGGAGATTGAAGCCCTGGAACACGAATCCGACCAGCCGGCCGCGCACCGCCGCCAGGGCGTCGCCGTCCAGGTGGGAGACGTCCCGGCCGTCCAGCCGGTATGCGCCGGCCGTCGGGCGGTCGAGGCAGCCGAGCAGGTTCATGAAGGTGGACTTGCCCGAGCCGGACGGCCCCATGACCGCCACGAACTCTCCCCGCCCGATGCGCACCGACACGTCGTTCAGGGCCAGCAGCGGGACGTCGCCCAGCCGGTACTCCTTGCTGAGATGCCCGGTCTCGATCAGCCAGTCGCCCATGCCAGCAGCCATGCCAGGTTCCTCGACCTCAGAAGCGTGGAGCCCCGCCCATGGACGGGACCGCGCCCGGGCCGGACGCCGGCGGCGTCTCCCCGAGCACGACGCGGTCGCCCGGGGCCAGCGCGCCGTCGACGACCTCCGTGACGGTGCCGTCGGAGATGCCCAGGCGGAGCGTCCGGCGCTCCGGCACCCCGGAGGCGCCGAGCACCCAGACGTCGCCCTTCTGCGGCTGCGGCGGTGATCCGGTCGCCGCGGCGGCGTTCGCCGGGCGGTAACGCAGGGCGGCGCTGGGAATCAGCAGGGCGTCGTCGCGGTGCTCGACGATGATTCGGACATTGGCGGTCAGGCCGGGCAGCAGCAGCAGCCCGGGGTTGGGGGCCGAGATCACCACGTCGTAGGTGACGACGTTCTGAACCACCTGCGGCGCCTTGCGGACTTGCAGAACCGCACCGCTGAAGCCCTGGTCGGGATAGGCGTCCACCGAAAAATGCACCTCCTGGCCGATCCGCACGCCGCCGACGTCGGCCTCGTCCACCGAGGCGTCCACCTGCATGGCCGTCAGGTCCTGGGCGATGGTGAACAGCACGGGGGCCTGCAAGCTGGCCGCGACGGTCTGGCCGCGATCGACGTTGCGCTGGATGACGGTGCCGTCCACCGGGGCGAGGATGCGGGTGTGCTCCAGGTTGATGCGCGCCCCCTGCTGCGCCGCCTCCTTCTGTTCGACCAGGGCCATGGCGCTCGCCAGGTTCGCCTGGGCGAGGCTCAGCTGGGCCTCGGCGGAGCGGACGGCGGCCTGCTGGCCGACCTCCTGCGCGGTCAGGGCCTGCACGTCGGCCG
Source organism: Pseudomonadota bacterium (assembly GCA_023416455.1). Lineage (GTDB taxonomy): Bacteria > Pseudomonadota > Alphaproteobacteria > Azospirillales > Azospirillaceae > Azospirillum. The sequence goes on from JAEZHQ010000252.1 coordinate 30,939, forward strand.
CGGCGGCGTCGTTGGCGGACTGGGCCTTGTCGCGATCCGACGCCGAGGCGTTCCCGCTCTCGAACAGCCGCCGCGTGCGCTCGAAGTCGCGTTGCGCGGTGAACAGGACGGCCTGCGCCTTGCGCAACTGGGCCTGGACATTGGTCAGGCCGGCGCGGGCGGCGTCCAGGTCGGCGACGGCCCGGCCGATGGTCGCGCGCTGCGTGTCGACTCCGGCGCGGGCGACCGCCAGATCCCCGCCCGCCTGGGCGACCTGCGTCTCGAAGAGCGCGGGATCGATGCGGGCGATGAGCTGGCCGCTCTTCACCTGGCTGTTGAAGTCGGCCAGCAGCTCGCTGATCTGCCCCGAAACCTGCGAGCCGACCTGCACCGTCACGACGGGGTTGACGGTGCCCGATGCCGTGATCGAGGAGGTGACGGCCCCGCGCGTCACCGGGCCGGTGCGGTAGGACGGCGCGCTGGTGCGGGTGCCCACCGCGTGATAGAGCAGCGCGGCTCCGGCCAGCAGGGCCAGCGCCAGCCCGGCGAACCAGCCCCAGGACCGCAAGCGGCCGTGGCGTGGCGGCGTCGTCGTGTCCGTCCGCCCGGTGCGCGATCCCTGGTCGGCAAGCGGCAGCGTCATGGACTGGCTCCGTACGGCTGTCGCGCAGTATGGCGGCTCCCCCCCGCCGGCCATTAACCTGGATCAACACCGCCCGCGCCGATGCGCGCTGGAGTTTCGTGCGTTTCACCTGAAACGCACGAAACTCCAGCGGGGCCGGAACGTCCGGCTCTGGTGTCCGGCCTTGACCGGCCGAGCGATGGGGGCGTTCAGGCGGCATCGGCAAGGGCGCTGTAGATTTCCTCCTCCTGGGCGAAGTGAAGGCGCAGAATGGCGTCCAGGCTGTAGAGGATGCGCTGGAGATCGTGACGGAGCCCGGGGTCGGCCGGTGCGTCCGCCATGGCGTCGAGCATCCGCCCATAGGTCCGGACCAGCAGCCTCACCTCCCGGTGGCCCCGGCTCATGGCGGCCATGGGATCCTCCCCGCCGATCAGTTCGGCCACC
>JAEZHQ010000053.1 GCA_023416455.1 Pseudomonadota bacterium
CCGCGCGCCACCTCGGCCGCGAAGGTCGGGCCGGACAGCACGGCGACCGGCGTGCCGGCGGGCAGCGCGGCGGCGGCGGCCTCGCTCATCAGGGCGTGGCTGTCGCGCTCGATGCCCTTGGCGCAGATGATCACCGGCGTCCCCGCCGCCAGGCCGGGGGCGATGCCGCCGCAGACGGCGCGCAGGTGCTGGGCCGGCGTCACCAGGAGGAGGGCGTCGCAGGCCGCCGCCGCCGCCAGGTCGGTGGTTGCGCGCAACGCGGCGGGCAGCGGCACGCCGGGCAGATAGTCGCGGTTCTCGCGCGCGCCGTTGACGGCCTCGACCACCGCCGCCTCGCGCGCCCACAGCAGGGCCTCGCGGCCGGCGCGCAGCGCCGCCAGCGCCAGCGCCGTTCCCCAGGCGCCGCCCCCGATGACCCCGATGCGCTGGAAATCCGCCGTGGCGAGCGCCGCCATGTCCCCTCCCCCCAAGACCCTTCTCCGATTGCGCCCTGTTTAGGCCGCCGGCGGCGGCGCTGCAACCGCCACCGCCACCGCCACGCTGTCACGCCTTCACGCCGGAGCCGACGCCGGAGCGGCCGATGGACGGCCTGGCCGTGGGGTCGAGCGGCCAGCGCGGGCGCGGCGCGAAGCTCAGCGGGTCGCTGTGGCCGAGGCGCCGCCGCTCGATCCCCGCCCAGGCGATCATCGCGGCGTTGTCGGTGCACAGGCGCAAGGGCGGCGCCACGAAGGGCATGCCCTCCCCGGCGGCCAGCCCGGCCAGACGGGCGCGCAGCGTCCGGTTGGCGGCGACGCCGCCGGCCACCACCAGGGCGCCGCCCTGCGGGTGCGCCTCCTTGAACAGCCGGATGGCGCGGGCGCAGCGGTCGGCCATCACCTCGGCCACGGTGGCCTGGAAGGCGGCGGCGAGGTCGGCTTGGTCGGCCGCCGACAGCGGCGCCCCCAGCTCCTCCACATGGCGGCGCACCGCGGTCTTCAGCCCGGAGAAGGAGAAGTCGCAGCCCGGCCGGCCGAGCATCGGGCGGGGCAGGGCGAAGCGGCCGGGGTCGGCGGCCTGCCCGGCCGCCCGCTCCACCAGCGGCCCGCCGGGATAGCCGAGGCCGAGCAGCTTGGCCGTCTTGTCGAACGCCTCGCCGACCGCGTCGTCGATGGTGGTGCCGAGCCTGCGGTACTGCCCCACCCCTTCCACCACCAGAAGCTGGCAGTGCCCGCCGGACACCAGCAGCAGCAGGTAGGGGAAGGCCACGCCGTCGGTCAGCCGCGCGGTCAGTGCGTGGCCCTCCAGATGGTTGACCGCGACGAAGGGCAGCCGGCGCGCGGCGGCGATGGCCTTGGCGGTCATGACGCCGACGATGACGCCGCCGATCAGCCCCGGCCCCCCCGTCGCCGCCACCGCGTCGAGGTCGGCGAAGCCGACCCCGGCCTCGTCCATGGCGCGGCGGATCAGCCCGTCCAGATGCTCCAGATGGGCGCGCGCGGCGATTTCCGGCACCACGCCGCCGTAGGGCGTGTGGTCGTCGAGCTGGGAGAGCACCACGTCGGCGCGGATCTCCCGCGCGTCGGTGACCACGGCCGCCGCGGTCTCGTCGCAGCTCGTCTCGATTCCAAGAACGATCATGATGCCGCCAAACTAGCCGCCCCGGGCGCGCTGGTATAGGGTCTTTCCCCATGAACACCGACGTGCCCGACAGCGACGCCAGCATCCTCTACTACGACGGCGACTACCCTTCGCTGGAGATCGGCGAGGCGCGCGCCGAGGACGCGGCGACGCTGGCCCGCATCGGCATGCTGGGCGACGTCGCCTTCTACCGCGACCAGGCGGAGGCCACGGGCGGCCCGGTTCTGGAGATCGGCTGCGGCACCGGCCGCCTGACCATCCCGCTCGCCCGCGCCGGGCACGCGCTGTGCGCGGTCGACGCCTCCGCCGCCATGCTGGGCCAGCTCCACGCCAAGCTGGCCGGCGAGCCGTCCGAGGTGCGCGGCCGTGTCCATGCGGTGCACCAGGACGCCGCCGCGCTCGACCTGCCGCGGCGCGGTTTCCGCCTCGCCATCCTGCCCTTCAACCTGCTCATGCTGATCCCCGACTTCGCGGCGGAGCGGCGGGCGCTGGCCGCGGTGGCGGCGCATCTGGCGCCGGAGGGCCGGCTGGCGCTCGACGTGATGAACCCGCTGACCCTGGCGCTCGACGCCGAGACGCGCCCAGCCGCCTCGCAGCCGCGCCGCAACCCGCGCACCGGCAACCCCTACGTCAAGAACGCGCTGGCCTCCCGCCTGGACGAGCGGCAGTGCCAGCGCCTGCACGGCTGGTACGACGAGCTGCTGCCCGACGGCCGGATCGCCGTCAGCGACTTCGCCTTCACCTGGCGCATGATCTTCCGCTACGAGCTGGAGCTGATGCTGGAAGCGGCCGGCTTCGCCATCGAGACGCTGGCCGGCGACTTCGACGGCGCCCCCTGGACGGTGGACAGCCGCCGCATGGTGGTCACGGCACGCCGTTCGCCGCGATGAAGCGCTCCATGGCCGAGGCCAGGAAGACCGGCGCCTCCAGCATGGGGTAGTGGCCGGCCTCCCGGCACACGATCACCTCCAGGTTGCGGTACCAGCGGCCGAACAGCGGGCGGATCGACGCCTCGCGGTAGAGCGGCAGGTCGTGCTCGCCGAGCACGGCCAGCACCGGCAGGGTCAGCCCCTCCACCTCGCGCGCGAAGTTCGCGGTGGTGAACATGGCCAGATAGGCGAGCTGCGCCTCCCGGCTGGCGGCGCGGCGCGCCGCCGCCGCCTTCCAGGCGCGCCAGCCGGCGCCGTAGCGGTGGCCGGTGCGCAGGTCGACCCCGGCGGCCAGCGCGTCGTCGTCCTCCAGCAGGGCGCGCATGCGCGCCCGCACCGCCTGGTCGGCCGGAAAGCCCGAGGCCGGCACCGGCGTGACCGCGACCAGGCAGGTCACCCGCTCCGGCGCCAGCGCGGCCAGCCTCTGCCCGACCATGCCGCCCATGGAATGGCCGACCACCGCGAAGCGGCGGTGCCCCAGCGCCTCCATCAGCGCCAGCACGTCGGCCGCGGCATCCTCCACCGTGATCGCCCCCGCGGCCTGGACGGCCGCCATCCCCCGCGACCGGCCGTAGCCCCGGAAATCCGCGAAGATCCAGGTGAAACGGTCGCCGTCCAGATAGGGGCGCACCGGATCGTAGTTCGTGTGGTCCCCCAGCCATTCGTGCAGGACCACCACCGCGACGCTTCCCCGCCCCTGCACGTCATGCCCCAGGATCATGCTTTCCTCCCCCGAAGATCTCCCCACAGTAGCACGGGCGCCGGCAAAGCTTGCAAAGCGCGGCGGATCGCCTAGAACACTGCGCTCATGACCCAACCGCTCCGCATCGGCACGCGCGGCAGCCCGCTGGCGCTGGCGCAGGCCCACGAGACCCGCGACCGGCTGGCCGCGGCTCATCCCCATCTCGCCGCCCCCGGCGCTGTCGAGATCGTCGTCCTGAAGACCACGGGCGACCGCATCCTCGACCGCACGCTGGCCGAGGCCGGCGGCAAGGGCCTGTTCACCAAGGAGCTGGAGGAGGCCCTGCTGGACGGCCGCGCCGACCTCGCGGTCCATTCCATGAAGGACGTGCCGACCTGGCTGCCCGACGGGCTGGAGATCGCGGCGCTGCTGCCGCGTGAGGATCCGCGCGACGCCTTCTTCGCGCGCGGCGGCCAGGGGCTCGACACGCTGCCCGCCGGCTCGGTGGTCGGCACCGCCGGCCTGCGCCGGCAGGCGCAGGTCCTGGAGCGGCGGCCCGACCTCAGGGTCGTGCCCCTGCGCGGCAACGTGCAGACCCGCCTCGCCAAGCTGGACGCCGGGGAAGTCGACGCCACGCTGCTGGCGCTGGCCGGCCTGCGCCGACTCGGCCTGACCGATCGGATCACCGCCGTGCTGGAGCCGGCGGAGATGCTGCCCGCGGTGGCCCAGGGCGCCATCGGGATCGAAATCCGCAGCGACGACGACGCCACCCGCGCCCTGCTCGCCCCGCTGCACTGCCACGACACGGCGGCCCGCGTCGCCGCCGAACGCGCCCTGCTCGCCGCCCTCGACGGCTCCTGCCGGACCCCGATCGCCGCCCTGGCGACGCTCGACGGCGGGCGCATCGCGCTGGCCGCCAAGGTGCTCTCCCCCGACGGCCGCCAGGTCTTCCGGGCCGCGCGCGCAGGCGACGCCGCGCAGGCCGCCGCGCTCGGCGCCGACGCCGGCGCCGAGATCAAGGCGGCCCTGCCGCCCGGCTTCTTCTTCCAGACCTGAGGGAGCGGTCGCCATGGGACGGCCGCGCATCCTGGTCACCCGGCCGGCGGAGGACGCCCGGCCGCTGGCCGAGCGCCTGCGCGCGCTGGGGTGCGAGCCGTCGGTCGAGCCGATGCTGGACATCGTCTGGCGCGACGGGCCGGAACCCGCCCTGGACGGCGTACAGGCCCTGCTGTTCACCAGCGCCAACGGCGTACGCGCATACGCCAGACGTACAGGGCGGCGTGACCTTCCTGCCTACGCCGTCGGCGACGCCACCGCCGAGGCCGCCCGCTCCGCCGGCTTCGCGCGGGTCGACAGCGCGTCGGGCGACGTGTACGCCCTGGCCGGGCTGGTGCGCTCCCGCTGCCGGCCCGAGGCCGGGGCGCTGCTTCATGTCGCAGGCGCCACGGTGGCCGGCGACCTGTCCGGAGAGCTGGCCGGAGCCGGCTTTTCGGTCCGGCGCGAGACGCTTTACGAGGCGGTTCCGTCGCGGCGGCTGTCGCCGGGCACCGCCCGCGCGCTGCGTACGGGGACGCTCGACGCTGTGTTGTTTTTCTCTCCCCGTACTGCCCGTTGGTTTGTTAGGCTGGTCGACGAGGCGGGGCTGATCGGCTGTTGTCGTACAGTGGACGCGCTCTGCCTCAGCCCCGCGGTCGCGGAGGCCGCCCGCACGTACGGTGACGTGGGAGTGACGCCGTGGCAAGGCGTACGGGTGGCGTCCCGGCCGGAGCAGGACGCGCTGCTCGGCCTGTTGCCGCGGAGCCCCGGCGGCACGGGATCCGGTCCGTCCCCCGGGGGGCTGCGGCATCCGGAAGAATAACAGCGACCAAGAAGGCATCCATGACCCCTCGCCCAGGCTCAGAGAACGAGGCCGATCCGAACGGCCACACGCCCACGGATCCCACGCCCTCCTCCTCCGGCGGCCCCGCCGTCGAGCGCATCATCGAGCGCTTCGGGGGCATCCGCCCCACCGCGCACAAGCTGGACATCCCGGTGACCACCGTGCAGGGCTGGAAGAAGCGGGGGGCCATCCCGCTCGCCCGCCACGCCGACCTGCGCGCGGCGGCGGCCAAGCACCGGATCAAGCTGAACGAGGCCGACCTGGAGGCCGCGACGCCGAGCGAGGACCGCCCGGCCCCGGACGCCGCCGACTCGGTCACCCCGCTGCCGCCGGCCGCCCCGGCCCCGGACGCCGCGGCCGAAAGC
>JAEZHQ010000328.1 GCA_023416455.1 Pseudomonadota bacterium
GCGGTGGTCCGCGCCTTGCGCGGGGGCGGCGTGCTGGCCGGCCGCGGCGGCTACGCCGGGCAGGTGGTGAAGCTGGCGCCGGCGCTCACCATCGACGAGGCCGACCTCGACCAGGGGCTCGACGCGCTGGTCGCCGGCATCACCGCAGGGGGGGAAGGCTCGTGAGTGCCTACGACGACAACAGGGCCGGCGGCGCCGGCAAGGCGGACGCCGCGGCGGCCGGGGGGCGGGGCGCGCTGGGCGGGTTGCGGGTCGTCGACCTCACCCGCATGCTCTCCGGCCCCTTCTGCACCATGCTGCTCGGCGACCACGGGGCGGAGGTGATCAAGGTCGAGACCTTCGAGGGCGACACCTCGCGCAGCCACGGCCCCTACCGGGAGGACGACCCGGAGCGCCGCATGGGCGGCTACTTCCAGAGCGTGAACCGCAACAAGCGGAGCATCGCCGTCAACCTGAAGGCGCCGTCCGGGCGCGAGATCCTGCGCCGCCTCATCGCCACCGCCGACGTGGTGGTGGAGAATTTCCGACCCGGCGTGATGGAGCGGCTGGGGCTCGGCTACGAGGCGCTGGCGGCGGAGAACCCGAAGCTGGTCTACGCGGCGATCCGCGGCTTCGGCGACCCGCGGTCCGGGGAGAGCCCCTACACCGACTGGCCCGCCTACGACGTGGTGGCGCAGGCCATGGGCGGGCTGATCGGCGTCACCGGCTTCGGCCCGGACTCCCCCGTCAAGATCGGCCCGGGGATCGGCGACATCTTCCCCGGCACCATGGCGGCGCTGGGGATCAGCATGGCCCTGCGCCACGCCGCGCTGACCGGCCGGGGCCAGTTCCTCGACGTCGCCATGTACGACAGCATCCTCGCCCTGTGCGAACGGATCGTCTATCAGCACAGCTTCGCCGGGGTGACGCCGGCGCCGGAGGGCAACGGCCATCCGCTGTTCGCGCCCTTCGGCCTGTTCCCGGCGGCCGACGGCTGGGTCGCCATCGCCTGCCCGAACGACTATTTCTTCCGCGACCTGGCGGCGGCCATGGGCCGGCCCGAGCTGGCCGAGGACGAGCGCATGGCGACCAAGGCGGCGCGGGGGCGCAACCGCGCCCTGGTCAACGAGGCGGTCTCCGCCTGGACCGCCACCCGCACCAAGCGCGAGCTGAGCGGGCTTCTCGGCGGCCGCGTGCCCTTCGGCCCGGTCAACACCGTCGCCGACATCGTCGCCGACCCCCACGTCCGCGCCCGCGGCATGCTGGCCGAGGTCGAGCATCCCGGCTCCGAGCGGCCCTCGGTGGTCGTCGGCACCCCCATCCGCTTTTCCGCCACGCCGGGCGGCGTCCACCGCCGCGCCCCCTTCCTCGGCGAGGACACCGGCGCCATCCTCGACGAGCTGGGCTATGGCGAGGACGACGTGGCGGCCCTGCACAAGGAGAAAGTTGTCCTATGACCGCCCCCGTCCAAGCCCCGTCCCTTGAGCGGGCGGGCGCCGACAACTGGCGCCGGGAGGGCGATGCGGCGGTGCTGCTGGCCGCCGCCTGCCGGTCCTGCGGCACCCTGCATCTGCCCCGGCCCGTCACCTGCGCCCAGTGCCACGGCGACGCCTTCGAGCGGGTGCCGCTGTCGTCCGCCGGCACGCTCTACGCCTACACCGTGATCCACGCCGCACCGCCCGGCTACAGCCAGCCCTACGCCGTCGCCTATGTCGACTTCCCGGAGGGCGTGCGGGTGTTCGGGCACCTGCGCCTGGGCGACGGCCCGCCGCCGGACCTGGACGCGCCGGTGACGGTGGAGGCGGCCATCCTGGTCCGGCGGCCGGACGGGACGGCCGTGGAGGGCTATCGCTTCGTGCCGCAGGCCGCGACGGGAGAAGGGGCATGACCGGAGTCAGCATCATCGCCGCGGGCATGAGCCCGTTCGGCCGCAACCCGGCGCGCCCGCTGACCGACCTCGGCGCCGAGGCGGTGCTGGCGGCGCTCGCCGACGGCGGCGTCCCGCGCGGGGCCATCCAGGCCGCCTATGTGGGAACGCAGTGGGGCGGCAGCATGATCGGCCAGCGCGTGATGCGGGAGGTCGGGCTGCTCGGCATCCCGGTCGTCAACGTCGAGAACGCCTGCTCCAGCGGGTCGAGCGGCCTGCGCGAGGCGGTCATCGCCATCCGCGGCGGCGCCTACGACCGCGTGCTCGTGCTCGGCTGCGACAAGCTGAGCCACGCCAGCGGCACGCTCCAGCGCCACCCCGACGACTATGACGGGTCGCTGGGGCTGAGCCCGCCGGCGCTCTACGCCATGCGGGCGCAGCGCTACCTGCACGACCGCGGGGCCAGCGCCGCCGACCTGGCGGCGGTGGCGGTGAAGAACCGCCGCCACGCCCTGGGCAACCCCAAGGCGCTGTTCCAGTCCGAACTGACGGTCGAGCAGGTGCTGGCGTCCCGCCCGGTCGCCGACCCGCTGACCCTGCTCCAGTGCTGCGCCCGTTCCGACGGGGCCGCCGCCGTCGTCGTCGCCCGCGACGGGCTGCCCGGCGGGGTCGGGCGCGCGCCCGTCTCCATCCGCGCCTCGCAGCTCTGCTCCGGGCGCTACTACCCGGGCTTCCGCGACATGACCCGGCCGGAGATCACCGTCCGCGGCGCCAAGGAAGCCTACGAAGCGGCCGGCATCGGCCCGGACGAGATCGACGTCGCCGAGGTCCACGACGCCTTCACCATCGCCGAGGTCCTCTATTACGAGGCGCTCGGCTTCTGCCCGGACGGGGAGGGGGCGGCCTTCCTGCGCTCCGGGGCCACGGCCCTGGGCGGGCGCCTGCCGGTCAACACCAGCGGCGGGCTGCTGGCCAAGGGCCACCCGCCGGGGGCCACCGGCATCGCGCAGGTCGTGGAGGCGGTGACCCAGCTGCGCGGGGAGGCCGGCAACCGGCAGGTCGAGGGGGCGACGGTGGCGCTGACCCACTGCACCGGCGGCGGCGTCGCCGGCCTCGACCACGGCGCCTGCACCATCCACATCCTCGCTTCCTGACCGGGTGGAGCCTCCCATGGATACGGATCCGGACAGCCCGAGCCTGGCCGCCGCGGCGCTCAAGGAGGGCCGGCCCTTCCTGACGCGCAGCTTCCGCTTCCACCGGCCGCGCGGCGCCTTCTGCCACGCCGGCTGGTGCCAGCAGTGCAAGGTGCGGCTGGCCGACGGCCGCAACGTCCTGGCCTGCCGGGCGCCGGCGGAGGATCTGGCGCTGCTGGCCCCGCCGCCGGGCTGGCTGCGGCCGGTCGGCCGAATCGCCGAGTGGTTCCCCCCCTGGTTCCACGAGGGGCACCTGCTGCGGCCGCGGCCGCTCCGCCAGACCTACCTGAATCTGGTCCGGCGCCTGTCCGGCGCGCTGCCGCTTCCCGCCACCCCGGCCCCGGCCCCGGCCGGGGCAACGGAGCGGTCGTGGGGCGAGGAGCGCTGCGACGCCCTGGTCGTCGGCGGCGGGCTGGCCGGGATGGCGGCGGCGGAATCCCTGCGCGCCGCCGGCCATGACGTGCTGCTGGTCGAGGCCGAACGACTGGGCGGTGCCGCGCGCTTCCAGCCGGCCATGGCCGGCGCGGTGGCGCAAGCCCGCGCGGCGCTCGCCGAGTCCGGTGCGCGGGTGCTGGAGGGGGCGACGGCGCTCGGTCTCTACGA
>JAEZHQ010000355.1 GCA_023416455.1 Pseudomonadota bacterium
TTGCGCAGGTCGGCCAGCTGCGCCCGCGCCTGGCCCAGCGCGGCGGCCGCCCCGGCACGCTCCGCCCGCGCCATGGTGAGGTCCAGCGCGAACAGCGGCGCCCCCGCCGCCACCCGGTCGCCGCGCACCACCGACAACCGGTCCAGCGTTCCGGCGACGGGGGCGGCGATGCGCAGATACTCCCCCTCCACATAGCCGTGGGCAACAGGGAGGGAGGGCGGCCCGGCCAGCCCGAGCAGGGCCGCCAGCGCGGCGAGCGCCTCGGAAAGCCACGTCATCGGTTCCCTCCATCGGAAGCCGCCCCATCGGAATCGGACCCATCGGGAGCCAGCGCCCGGCGCAGATGGTCGAGATGCGTGCGCAGCAACGCCGGCACGTCGAGCGGCCGGTCCTGCACCGCCGCGAAGGTGGAGCGCCACAGGGCGCCGAGCAGCACCGGCGCGACGATCAGGCGGACGGTGGAGTCGATGTCCACGGGGCGGAACTCGCCGCGCGCCACCCCGCGCGCCAGCACCGCCGACAGGAGCGCGAAGCCGCGCCGGATCACCTCGTCGTGGTAGAAGCGGGCGAGGTCGGGGAAATTCCCGGACTCGGCGATGATCAGCTTGGGAATGGCGGCCGCCCGGCTCGCCAGGATGCGCCCGCCGGCACCGTGCACGACCGCTTCCAGAATCGCGAAGCTCGGCCCCTGGAAATCCGCCAGCAGGCGCTCCGCCTGCTCCAGGTTGGTCACCACCGCGGCCCGCACCACCGCCTTGAACAGCTCCTCCTTGTTGGGGAAGTACAGGTAGAGCGTGCCCTTGGAGACCCCGGCGCGGGCGGCCACGTCCTCCAGCCGCGCCGCCGCGAAGCCGCGCTCGGCGAAGACCTCCAGCGCGGCGGCGACGATCTCCCGCGGGCGCGCCTGCTTGCGGCGGCGCCAGCGCGGGGCGGCGGATTCCTCGACCGCCATGGCGGCCCTCCGTCACCAGAAGTAACTGACCGGTCAGTTATTAGCACGATTGCGGGCATGGCGCCACCCCCTGCGCGCCGGACGGCGCGCAGGGGTGGACGGCGGCGCTCCGTGGACGTGCGCTCCCGCCGAAAGTCAGTGTGCACCGCAACATGCGCTATGCAAAAGGACTTGCCTTTCAGCGAAATGTCTCCGACACTTTCAATTGTCCGCCTTCCCAACCGGCCGCCGCCAGCGGCCGGCCAATGGCGGAAGGTGGCCAAAGGCGCCGGCACCAAGGAGCGCGCATCCACCGCGGAGGAAAGGTTCAAGGCGCCAAGCCGGGACCTTGCGGACGGGCGCCGCGCGCCGTTCCGGAGTCCCGGATGAGCAAGGGGTGTCGAACATGCCGGGTGCCATGCGTCAGTCCACATCCAACCTGGAGCTGCTGACCATCTACGAGGTCAGCAAGATTCTCGGATCGTCGCTCGACCTCCAGCAGACCCTGCGCGAGGTGCTGCGTGCGCTCGCCTACCAGCTCCAGATGCACCGGGGCCGGGTCTACCTGCTGGGCGAGGACAACGTGCTCCGCCTCGTCGCCGCCAACGGCCTGTCCAACGACGCCCTGTCGCAGGCGGAGTTCCGCGACGGCGAGGGCATCACCGGCCGCATCCTGAAGACCGGCATGCCGGTCGTCGTCCCCAACCTTGCGGAGGAGCCGCTGTTCCTCAACCGCACCGGCGGGCGCGAGGATCTGGACGAGCAGGTGGCCTCGCTGGTCGGCGTGCCGATCAAGGCGGCGGGGGCGGCGATCGGCGTGCTGACCATCGACCGCATCTCCGACGACGGGCCGAACACCCATTTCGGCAGCGACGTGCGGTTCCTGACCATGGTCGCCAACCTCATCGGCCAGACCGTGCGCCTGCACCGCACCGTGGCGGAGGAGCGCCGCTTCATGATGCGGGAGACCTTCCGCATGCAGAAGGAGCTGCGCCCCGCCGTCACCCCCGTCAACGACGTGGTGTGCACCAGCCCCAACATGCTGGAGGTGCTGGCCCAGGTGCACCGGGTCGCCCCCTTCAAGTCGACGGTTCTGATCCGCGGCGAGAGCGGCACCGGCAAGGAGCTGATCGCGCGCGCCATCCACAACATGTCGCCGCGCAAGGACGCGCCCTTCATCCGGGTGAACTGCGCCGCCCTGCCCGAATCGCTCCTGGAATCGGAGCTGTTCGGCCACGAGAAGGGCGCCTTCACCGGCGCCCAGAAGGACCACAAGGGCCGCTTCGAGCTGGCCTCGGGCGGCACCCTCTTCCTCGACGAGATCGGCGACATCTCGCCCGGCTTCCAGGCCAAGCTGCTGCGCGTGTTGCAGGAGCAGGAGTTCGAGCGGGTCGGCGGATCCAAGACCATCAAGACCGACGTGCGCCTGATCTGCGCCACCAACCTCAACCTGGAGGAGGCGGTCGGGCACGGCAAGTTCCGCGCCGATCTCTATTTCCGCATCAACGTGGTGACCATCCACCTGCCGCCCCTGCGCGAGCGCCGGCAGGACATCGCCGTGCTGGCCCGCCACTTCGTCGCCAAGTTCGGCAGGGACAACGGCCTCAACCTGCTCATCCAGGACGACGCGCTGGAGGTGCTGAACCGCTGCACCTGGCCCGGCAACGTGCGCGAGCTGGAGAACTGCATCGAGCGGGCGGCGACCCAGTGCCGCGACGGCACCATCCGGCCGCCCGACCTGTCGTGCAGCATGAATCTCTGCAACTCGTCGATCCTGTTCCAGTACCAGGCGCAGGGCGCCTCGGTCGGCGGGCTGGGTCCGGCCATGGGGCGCGCGCCCAACCCGGCGC
>JAEZHQ010000395.1 GCA_023416455.1 Pseudomonadota bacterium
GCCTCCCGGCACCTTCCGTACCCGCGGACTTCCGGCCGCGCGGTGCTGGCGCGGCCTGAGCGCCATGTGTGGACCTCCATCGCGTCGGTGCGCCGCCGTCTCGCCGTCGGACTGGCGCGCAGTCTCCAAAGATGCCCATGCTGCCTCAGGGAGAGACCGCACCCAAAGCAAACTTTAAGACACAGCAGTACTAACCGCCGCCCCTACAGATACAGGAAGGCCAGCATCCCCGAGCCGAGCGCGATGCGGTACCAGCCGAAGGGCGCGAAGCCGTAGCGGCCGACGAAGTCCACCAGGGTCTTCACCACCAGCGCCGCGGCGATGAAGGCGGTCACGAAGCCGATCGCGATCAGGGCGCCGGCGTCGAAGCTCATCACCCCCCAGTTCTTGTAGAGGTCATAGACCGTGGCCCCGGCCATGGTCGGGATGGCCAGGAAGAAGGTGAACTCCGCGGCGGTGCGGCGGTCCACCCCCATCAGCAGCGAGCCCAGGATGGTGGCCCCCGAGCGCGACACCCCGGGCACCAGGGCGAGGCACTGGAACAGCCCGATCTTCAGCGCCAGCGGCGCCGGGAAGCCCTCGATCGCGTGGTAGCGGGGGGCCGGCAGGAAGCGCTCGATCAGCAGGATGGCGACGCCGCCGACGATCAGCATCACGCTGACCACGGTCGGGTTGAACAGCGTGCTCTTGATGAAGCCGTGCAGCCCGGCCCCCAGCAGCATCGCCGGCAGGAAGGCCAGCAGCACGGCGGCGGCGAAGCGCCGCGCCCGCGGGTCGTCCTTCAGCCCGACGGCGACCCCCCACAGGCGGGCGAAATAGACCACGCAGATGGCCAGGATCGCGCCGAGCTGGATGGTCACCTCGAACACCTTGCCGGGCGGCCCCTCGAAGCCGAGAAAGTCGATCAGGAGGATCAGGTGGCCGGTGGAGGACACCGGCAGGAACTCGGTCAGCCCTTCGACGAGACCGAGGAGGACGGCGTCCAGATACTGGTCAATGGGCATGCGGCGCGGCGCCTTCGACGTGGGTGCGGGGATGGTCCGGTGCGGTGCGCGGGGCACTTGGGCGGCTTATAGCAGCGGGGCCGCCACTTGGCGACGGGCATGGATCGGTACCCCGAATTGGAGCATAGGTCCGATATGGGACTAATATTCTTTCCAGTTTTTGGCAAGAAGCCCGGCCGCGGTCGCAACCGCGGCATCGCGTCGCAAAAAGGTCAACGAAAGTTACCTATCGGCGATTTTTTGCTCGCCAAGCCACTCAACGTGCGTTATACGAACCCTGAGCCCGCGTGACCGCGGACGTTCGTTTTCACCGCGGCCACGCCCTTCCTGGCGCCCGGCCGCCGGAATCGCCCCGGCAAGGGGGCACGCGCGAGGAAGGAGCAGGCGCCATGGCGAACCAGAGGATGTTGGGCTTCGTGCACACCGCACAGCGGATGCCCGACAAGCGCCCGGCCGAGGAGCGCCGCCAGGACTTCGCCGAGATCTACGCCCGCTTCAGCGATCCCCGGGCCAACGAGCAGGCCAACCGGTGCTCGCAGTGCGGCGTGCCCTTCTGCCAGGTGCATTGCCCGGTCTCCAACAACATCCCCGACTGGCTGAAGCTGACCGCCGAGGGACGGCTGGAGGAGGCTTACGAGGTCTCCCAGGCGACCAACAACTTCCCCGAGATTTGCGGCCGCATCTGCCCGCAGGACCGGCTGTGCGAGGGCAACTGCGTCATCGAGCAGTCCACCCACGGCGCCGTCACCATCGGCTCGGTCGAGAAGTACGTGACCGACACCGCCTGGGACAACGGCTGGGTCAAGCCGCGCCGCCCTGCGCGCCCGCTCGGCCTGTCGGTCGGCGTGATCGGTGCCGGCCCGGCCGGCCTCGCCGCCGCCGAGGAGCTGCGCGCCAAGGGTTACGAGGTCCATGTCTACGACCGTCACGACCGCATGGGCGGCCTGCTGGTCTACGGCATTCCCGGCTTCAAGCTGGAGAAGACCGTGGTCGAGCGCCGCGTCGCCCTGCTGGCCGAGGCCGGCGTGGTCTTCCACCCCAATTTCGAGGTCGGCCGCGACGCCACGCTGGCCGATCTGCGCCGCCGCCACGCCGCCGTGCTGGTCGCCACCGGCGTCTACAAGGCGCGCGACATCCAGGCGCCGGGCTGCGGCCTCGGCAACATCGTGCCGGCGCTGGAGTATCTGACGACCTCCAACAAGGTGGGGCTGGGCGACCGGGTCCCGGCCTACGAGGACGGCTCGCTCAACGCCGCCGGCAAGAAGGTGGTGGTTCTGGGCGGCGGCGACACCGCCATGGACTGCGTGCGCACCGCCATCCGCCAGGGCGCGGTGTCGGTGACCTGCCTCTACCGGCGCGACCGCAAGAACATGCCGGGCTCGCAGCGCGAGGTGGCGCACGCCGAGGAGGAGGGCGTGGAGTTCGTCTGGCAGGCCGCGCCGGAAAGCTTCCTCGGCGACGGCGTGGTCAGCGCCGTGCGCGCCGTGCGCATCCATCTCGGCGTGGCCGACGCCACCGGGCGCCAGACCCCGCAGGTGATCGAGGGCTCCGACTTCACGGTCGAGGCCGACCTCGTCATCAAGGCGCTGGGCTTCGAGCCGGAGGATCTGCCGGCCGCCTTCGGCGAGCCCGGCCTCACGGTCACCCGCTGGGGCACGCTGCTGATCGACCACCGCACCAAGATGACCAGCCTGGACGGCGTGTTCGCCGCCGGCGACATCGTGCGCGGCGCCTCCCTGGTGGTGTGGGCCATCCGCGACGGCCGCGACGCCGCCGAATCCATCCACGCCTACGCCCAGGCCAAGGCCGGGGCCGTGGCCCAGGCCGCCGAGTAGGCGGCCGTTTGTATCGCTGCCGCCGAGCAGGCGGCCGTATTCTACGCCGCCGCCGAGCAGGCGGCCGTTTGTATCGCCGCCGCCGAGCAGGCGGCCCGGGCGCTTTTTTCCCGGGGGCCGTCCGGCCGCCCGGGCATGGGTCAAGGGGGCCGGCGACCGGTGCCCCCTTGGGACAACTGACGACGGAAAGGGTCGATCGATGACCACCGAGATGAACCAGGGTGAGCGGTTTGTTGCCGAGTACCGCGCGAACGTGGAGCGGCTGACCACTGCGAACGCCTACGATCCGGCCGACGAGCACGACGCCTGCGGCGTCGGCTTCATCGCCGCCATCGACGGCAAGCCCCGGCGCTCGGTGGTGGAGAAGGGCATCGAGGCGCTGAAGGCGGTGTGGCACCGCGGCGCGGTGGACGCCGACGGCAAGACCGGCGACGGCGCCGGCATCCACGTCGCCGTGCCGCAGAGGTTCTTCAAGGACCACGTCAGGGTCATCGGCCACCGCGCCCCCGACAACAACCTGGCGGTCGGCCAGGTGTTCCTGCCGCGCATCAGCCTGGACGCCCAGGAGGCGTGCCGCTGCATCGTCGAGACCGAGATCCTCGCCTTCGGCTACTACATCTACGGCTGGCGCCAGGTGCCGATCAACGTCGACATCATCGGCGAGAAGGCCAACGCCACCCGGCCGGAGATCGAGCAGATCATCATCGGCAACGCCAAGGGCGTCTCCGACGAACAGTTCGAGCTGGACCTCTACATCATCCGCAGCCGCATCGAGAAGGCGGTGAAGGCCGAGCAGATCAACGACTTCTACATCTGCTCGCTGTCGGCGCGCTCGATCATCTACAAGGGCATGTTCCTGGCGGAGCAGCTGACCACCTTCTACCCGGACCTGCTCGACGAGCGCTTCGAGTCGAGCTTCGCCATCTACCACCAGCGCTATTCGACCAACACCTTCCCGACCTGGCCGCTGGCCCAGCCCTTCCGCATGCTGGCCCACAACGGCGAGATCAACACGCTGAAGGGCAACGTCAACTGGATGAAGGCGCACGAGACGCGGATGGAGCATCCGGTGTTCGGCGCCTACATGCAGGACCTGAAGCCGATCATCGGGGTCGGCCTGTCGGACTCCGGCGCGCTCGACGCCGTGTTCGAGGTGATGGTGCGCGCCGGCCGCACCGCGCCCATGGTCAAGATGATGCTGGTTCCGCAGGCGCTGACCAGCTCGCAGACCACCCCGGACAACCACAAGGCGCTGATCCAGTACTGCAACTCGGTGATGGAGCCGTGGGACGGCCCGGCCGCGCTGGCCATGACCGACGGCCGCTGGGTGGTCGGCGGCATGGACCGCAACGGCCTGCGCCCGATGCGCTACACCATCACCAGCGACGGGCTGATCATCGCCGGCTCTGAGACCGGCATGGTCAAGGTCGACGAGACGCAGGTGATCGAGAAGGGCCGCCTCGGCCCGGGCGAGATGATCGCCGTCGACCTCGCCGCCGGCCGGCTCTACCACGACCGCGCGCTGAAGGATCATCTGGCCGCCCAGAAGCCCTGGGCCGACTGGGTGCGCAACACCACCCACCTGGACGAGCTGGTGAAGTCGGCGGCCCAGAAGGGCGAGCCGTCGGAGATGGAGCGCGCCGAGCTGCGCCGCCGCCAGATGGCCTTCGGCATCACGATGGAGGACATGGAACTGATCCTCCACCCGATGGTGGAGGACGGCAAGGAGGCCATCGGCTCGATGGGCGACGACAGCCCCATCGCCGTGCTGTCCGACCGCTACCGCGGCCTGCACCATTTCTTCCGCCAGAACTTCAGCCAGGTCACCAACCCGCCCATCGACAGCCTGCGCGAGCGCCGGGTGATGAGCCTGAAGACCCGGCTCGGCAACCTCGGCAACATCCTCGACGAGGACGAGAGCCAGACCCGGCTGCTCCAGCTGGAATCGCCGGTGCTGACCACCGCCGAGTTCCTCGCCATGCGCGCCTACCTGGGCGACACCGCCGCCGAGATCGACGCCACCTTCCCGGTCGACGGCGGTCCCGACGCGCTGCGCGACGCGCTGCGCCGCATCCGCCAGGAGGCCGAGGACGCGGTGCGCGGCGGCGCCAACCACGTCATCCTGACCGACGAGCGGATGAGCGCCGCGCGCGCCGCCATCCCGATGATCCTCGCCACGGGGGCGGTCCACACCCACCTCGTCCGCCACAACCTGCGCACCTTCACCTCGCTGAACCTGCGCTCGGCGGAGTGCATGGACACCCATTACTTCGCGGTGCTCATCGGCGTCGGCGCCACCACGGTCAACGCCTACCTCGCCCAGGAGGCGGTCGCCGAGCGCCACCGCCGCGGCCTGTTCGGGTCGCTGGCGCTGGAAGAGGGCATGGCGCGCTACAAGAAGGCCATCGACGAGGGCCTGCTGAAGATCATGTCCAAGATGGGCATCTCGGTCGTCAGCAGCTACCGCGGCGGCGGCAACTTCGAGGCCATCGGCCTGTCGCGCGCGCTCGTCGCCGAGCATTTCCCGGCCATGGTCAGCCGCATCTCCGGCATCGGCCTGAACGGCGTCCAGAAGAAGGTGCTGGAGCAGCACGCGGTCGCCTACGACCAGGAGGTCGTGGCCCTGCCGGTCGGCGGCTTCTACCGCTTCCGCAAGTCGGGCGACCGCCACGGCTGGGAGGGCGGCATCATCCACACCCTCCAGCAGGCGGTGACCAACGACAGCTACACGACCTTCAAGAAGTATTCCGAGCAGGTCAACAAGCGCCCGCCCATGCAGCTGCGCGACCTGCTGGAGCTGCGCTCGCCGCGGCCGCCGGTGTCGGTGGACGAGGTCGAGAGCATCACCGCCATCCGCAAGCGCTTCATCACGCCCGGCATGTCCATGGGCGCCCTGTCGCCGGAGGCGCACGGCACGCTGAACGTCGCCATGAACCGCATCGGCGCCAAGTCGGACAGCGGCGAGGGCGGCGAGGATCCGGCGCGCTTCCGCCCCGACAAGAACGGCGACAACTGGAACTCGGCCATCAAGCAGGTGGCCTCGGGGCGCTTCGGCGTCACCGCCGAGTATCTGAACCAGTGCCGCGAGCTGGAGATCAAGGTCGCCCAGGGCGCCAAGCCCGGCGAGGGCGGCCAGCTGCCCGGCTTCAAGGTGACGGAGATGATCGCCCGGCTGCGCCACGCCACGCCCGGCGTGACGCTGATCAGCCCGCCGCCGCACCACGACATCTATTCCATCGAGGATCTGGCCCAGCTCATCTACGACCTGAAGCAGATCAACCCGGACGCCAAGGTCACGGTGAAGCTGGTCAGCCGGTCGGGCATCGGCACCATCGCCGCCGGCGTGGCCAAGGCCAACGCCGACGTGATCCTGATCTCCGGCCATTCCGGCGGCACCGGCGCCTCGCCGCAGACCTCCATCAAGTTCGCCGGCCTGCCCTGGGAGATGGGCCTGTCGGAGGTGCATCAGGTCCTGACGCTGAACCGGCTGCGCCACCGCGTGCGGCTGCGCACCGACGGCGGCCTCAAGACCGGCCGCGACATCGTCATCGCCGCCATGCTGGGCGCCGAGGAGTACGGCATCGGCACCGCCAGCCTGATCGCCATGGGCTGCATCATGGTCCGCCAGTGCCACTCCAACACCTGCCCGGTGGGCGTGTGCGTGCAGGACCAGAAGCTGCGCGAGAAGTTCGTCGGGACCCCGGAGAAGGTGGTCAACCTCTTCACCTTCCTGGCCGAAGAGGTGCGCGAGATCCTGGCCCGGCTCGGCTTCCGCTCGCTCAACGAGGTGATCGGCCGCACCGACCTGCTGCACCAGGTCAGCCGCGGCGCCGAGCATCTCGACGATCTCGACCTCAACCCGCTGCTGGCCCAGGTCGATCCCGGCGAGAACGCGCGCTACTGCACGTTGCAGGGCCGCAACGAGGTCCCCGACACGCTCGACGCCCGCGTCGTCGCCGATGCCCGGCCGCTGTTCGAGGAGGGCGAGAAGATGCAGCTCGCCTACAACGTGCGCAACACCCAGCGCGCCATCGGCACCCGGCTGTCCTCCATGGTGACGCGCAAGTTCGGCATGTTCGGGCTCCAGCCCGGCCACATCACGGTCCGCCTGCGCGGCACCGCCGGCCAGTCGCTGGGCGCCTTCGCGGTCCAGGGCATCAAGCTGGAGGTGATGGGCGACGCCAACGACTATGTGGGCAAGGGCCTGTCGGGCGGCACCATCGTCGTCCGCCCGACCACCTCCAGCCCGCTGGAGACCAACCGCAACACCATCATCGGCAACACCGTCCTTTACGGCGCGACGGCGGGCAAGCTGTTCGCCGCGGGCCAGGCCGGCGAGCGCTTCGCGGTGCGCAACTCCGGCGCCATCGTGGTGGTGGAGGGCTGCGGCTCCAACGGCTGCGAGTACATGACCGGCGGCACCGCGGTCATCCTGGGCCGGGTCGGCGACAACTTCGCCGCCGGCATGACCGGGGGCATGGCCTACGTCTACGACCCCGACGACTCCCTGCCGCTCCACATCAACGACGACAGCGTCGTCTTCCAGCGCGTCGAGGTCAGCCACTACGAGGACCAGCTGAAGCGCCTGATCGAGGAGCATGTGGCGGAGACGCAGAGCCGCTTCGCCGCCGAGATCCTCAACGACTGGGCGCGCGAGCTGACCAAGTTCTGGCAGATCGTGCCCAAGGAGATGCTGGGCCGCCTGGAGGTGCCTGTGACCCTGCCCAGGGCCATCCCGGCGGAGTGATGCGGACGGCGCCTGAAGGCGTCGTCGATGGGGCGGCCCGGGCACTCCGGGCCGCCCCGCTTTTTGCCGGCACTGTGGCATGGCGGTGCTATCCCGCAACCCCGCACCGGAATAATCTGGCCCCGTCCGGGTTGTCATGTCGCCGGCGGCAGGGACCGGCATCGGGCAGGGAGGCATCATGGAGGCATTGGCGGAGGAGGCACCGCGCGTCAGCATACGGTTCGCCCGGACCGGGGACGGATTGCGTTGCGCCGAGATCTTCCTGCACGGCCGCCGCAGGGCCTTCCCCTGGCAGCCCGAGGAGCGGTTCCGGCTCGACGACTACTACGACTGCGTGGAAGAGGACGAGGTGCTGGTGGCGGAGCTGGACGGCACGGTCGTCGGCTTCGTCTCCATCGACACCCCCGACCGCTTCATCCACACCCTGTTCATCGACCCCGTCTGGCGCGGCCGGGGCATCGGCACCGCGCTGCTGCGCGAGGCGCTGCTGCTCCTGGAGGGCTCCGCCCATCTCGCCTGCGCGGCGCGCAACGCCGCCGCCCGGGCCTTCTACGAGCACAACGGCTGGACCCCGGTGCCGAATCCCCGGCCCGACGGCGAGCCCGATCCGCTGGTGGTCTACCGCAAGTCGCCGGCCTGACCGCGGTCGCCCCGCAATTTCGGATTCCGCGGCGCGGTTCCGGCCTTCCCTCTCAGCCAATTGGACGCAGCACCGCCCTCATCGCGGGCTGTATTCAGGGTCCTGCATGCGCTACAGTCCGGCCCGGCATGAGGATTCTTTACCATCACCCCCTTCACCCCTTGTCCCGCATCGCGCGGGTGATGCTCGCCGAGAAGGGCCTGCCCTTCGAGCCGGTCATCGAGAAGCCGTGGGAGCGGCGCGAGGACTTCCTGGCCCTTACCCCCGCCGGCGAGCCGCCGGTGCTGGTGGAGGATGACGGCACCGTCGTGGCCGGCGGCCTGGCCCTGCTCGAATATCTGGATGAGGCCTATCCCGACATCCCCCTGATGCCGCGCGACGTGGCCGCGCGCGCCGAGGTGCGCCGGGTCGTCGCCTGGTTCGTCCAGAAGTTCGACCGCGAGGTCACCGAGAATCTGGTCGGCGAGAAGCTGATCAAGCGCCTGTCCGGCCAGGGCCACCCCTTCGCCCCGGCGATCCGCGCGGGCCTGGCGAACATCCAGTACCATCTGGAATACATCGCCTACCTGTCGGAGCGGCGCCCCTGGCTGGCCGGCCCGGCCTTCACGGTGGCCGACATCGCGGCGGCGGCGCAGCTGTCCTGCGTCGACTATGTGGACAACGTACCCTGGGACAAGAACGGCGAGGCCAAGGACTGGTACGCCCGCATCAAGTCGCGGCCGAGCTTCCGCCCCTTGCTCGCCGACAGCATCCCCGGCTGCCCGCCCCCCCGGCACTACGCCGACCTGGACTTCTGATCCCGAGGTCCGGCCCGCCGCTTCATCCGGCCCGCCGCTTCATGACGAATCCGGCGGCAACACGGCCTTGAGCGCGCCTCGCCCGGACCGGGATCAGGGCTTGTCCGCGCGCGGCGCCGGCCTCGGCTCCGGCGGCCGGCCGGCCTCCGGCGCGCCCTTGGCGGGCGCCTCCATCCGCGCCACGCGCTCCAGGTTGACGCCGGCGCTGCGGGCCACCGCGCTGTCGGGGGCGAGGCGCCGGATCAGGGTCCAATCCTCCCGGGCGCCCGCCAGGTTCCCGCCCTGCGCCTTGATGTTGCCGCGCAGGAGCAGGGCTTCCGGATCGCCCGGCCGCAGCTCCAGCGTGCGGTCGACGTCGGCGGCGGCCTGGCGGTCGTTGGCCAGCGCCTTGTGGGCGGCGGCGCGGTAGAGGTAGGCGTCGGCCCGCCCGGGGTCGCGGGCGATGGCGGCGTCGAGGTCGGCGAGCGCGTCCCAGAAGCGTTCGGCCTCGGCGCGGGCGAAGGCGCGGTCGATCCGCAGATCCACATCGTCGGGCTGGCGCTCCAGGGCCTGGCTGTAGAGCCGCTCGGCGCGCGGATGGTCGCCGGCGCGCAGCCAGGCCCAGCCGGCGCGGCCGAGGATGGAGGCCGCGGCCTTGGGATCGTCGCGGCCGAGGGCCGGGGCCAGTTCCTCCAGCCGCGCTCCCGCGGCGGCGAAGTCGCCCTTGTGGAACAGGGCCAGCGCCTCGCACAGCCGGGCGAGGTCGCCGCCGCCGCGCTCCTGCCAGGCGCGCGCGCTGTCCATGGCCTCGGCCGGGCGCCGTTCGGCGAGCGCCAGGCAGGACTTGAGCGGCTGGTCGTGATCGATGGCGGCCGCCGCCGGCCCCGCGGCGAGGAGCGCGAGCGCGAGCGCGGCGGGAAGAAGGTAGGCGTTGCGTCGGGTCATGGCGGCCCTACACTCCGCCATTGCCGCTTCCGACGCAAGGATCCGAGTGAAATGACCGCACCCCGCCTGTTCGTCTTTGGCCTGGGCTACACCGCCGGCCTGTTCGCCGACGCGCTGAAGGCCGAGGGCTGGCGGATCGCCGCCACCTGCCGCGGCGAGGCGAAGCGCGCGGCCCTGGAGGCGCAGGGGATCGAAGCCTTCCCGTTCGACCGCGGGCGCCCGCTGGCCGACGCCCGGGCGGCGCTGGAAGGCACCACCCACCTGCTGGTCAGCGTGCCCCCCGACGAACGGGGCGACCCGGTGCTCGACCACCATGGCGCCGACCTGGCCGACCTGCGCACGCTGGACTGGGGCGGCTACCTGTCCACCACCGGGGTCTACGGCGACACCGGCGGCGCCTGGGTCGGCGAGGCGGCCTGGCTGCGCCCCACCGGGGACCGGCAGAAGCGGCGCGTCGAGGCGGAGCGCGGCTGGCTGGACCTCCACCGCCGCTTCGGCGTGCCGATGCATCTGTTCCGGCTTGCCGGCATCTACGGCCCCGGCCGCAGCGCGCTGGACCATGTGCGCCGCGGCACCGCCCGGCGGGTGGACAAGCCGGGCCAGGTGTTCAGCCGCATCCACGTCGCCGACATCGCGGCCACGCTGCGCGCCTCCATGGCGCGGCCGACGCTGGGCGCGGTCTACAACCTGGCCGACGACCTGCCCTCCCCCGCCCACGAGGTGGTCGAGTACGCCTGCCGGCTGCTCGGGGTGGAGCCGCCGCCGCTCGTCCCCTTCGCCGAGGCCGGGCTGTCGCCGATGGCCGCCAGCTTCTACGCCGACTGCCGCCGCGTGAGGAACGACCGCATCAAGCGGCAGCTCGGCGTGACCCTGGCCTATCCGGACTACCGCGCCGGCCTCGACGCCCAGGCCGCGGCGGAATCCGCGCGGTGACCCGGCGGCCCGGACGGACGGCGCGAGGGGCGTCGCACACGCATCCTGCGACCAAACGGCATCGGGGTATCGACAAGGTTGCATCCGGATGTGATCCCGTCGGATAATCGCGCCGCGCCGTCTCCCTTGTTCCGCAATCTGTTCCGCAATGACGGCGCACCGGGGAGGGCATGTCGGGACATCCGGGGAAGGCAGCGGCGGGCGGTGAGGGCGGAACGGCCGGCCAGGCGGACCTCCGCCGCCACATGGACGAGCTGGTGGCCCGCGTCCCGCGCCACGCCATCCGCGCGGTGATCGAGGAGATCGACAGCGCCGACAGCGCCAACGCCGAGCGCGTCCGCCATATGCGCGAAGCGCTGGTCGACCAGTTCAACCGCCTGCGCCCGATGAAGGCGCGGCGGCTGTTCACCAGCCTGTTCGAGCCCTTCCTGGTCGACGACGCGATCCTCTACCGCGCCCGCGACCCCGTCCCCGGGCTGATCCAGCGGGTGGACATGGGCGGCGTCTGGCAGGCGCTGGCCCGGTTCGGCTTCCCCACCCTGGCGATGGAGGTGCAGGACCGCCTGGACGCGCTGTCGCAGGGCGCCATCCTGGACCGGGTGCTGACCGGGCCGGAGGCCATGGCCATGCGCGAGGCCATGCGCGCCGAGGCGGCGCGCTTCCTGGCGCAGCTGCCGGGCAACCGCAAGGCGGCCGAGGCGTTCCTGCTGCTGGCCAACCGGGAGGCGCTGCGGGACGCCCGCCAGCGCACGCCTCTGCTGGCGGCCAAGGCGCCCATCGACCTGCGCGCCCTGTCCTTCATCCAGGCGGTCCTGGAGGACAACGACACCCTGCTGCCGCTGGCCGAGCGGATGCGCCGGGACAGCGCCGCCGCCCCGGCGGCCACCCCGGCGGCCAGCGCCCCGGCCGGCGAGGCGCACCACGCCGAGGTGGAGGGCCTCGCCGCCATGCTGGTCGGCTTCGGGCGCGAGCTGCGCCGGGCCTGCCCGGCGCGCGACGCGGACGACCCCGTGCTCTGGCTGCCGCCGCTCTTCGCCCTCAACGTCAAGCACCGCTACGACGTCGCCCTGCGCACCCTGCGCGAGCACGGAGCCCCGGCGCCCGACGACGCCCCGCCGCTGCACCAGGCGCTGTTCGGCCATTTCTCGGCCTGCTGCATCACCATCGTCGCGGCCGTCCGCGGCCTGTTCGGGAATCCGGAGGTCCGGGACGGGCAGGCGCTGCCGGCCCTCCGCCCGGTGCGGGACCTGCTGGAGGGCGCGGTCGCCCGCCTCGACCAGTCGCTGGCCGCCCTGTCGGGGGCGGGCTTCCTGTCGCACCGCCTGATCGGCCCGCGCATCCGCCCGGCGCTGGCCGACGTCAGCCAGGCGCTGACCGCGCTTGTGCTTCCCGTCGCGGCCGGGCGCGCCCAGGCCGCCGCCGCGGCCCGCAACGCCCCCTCCCCCGACCACGAGGATCTGGTCTGGCTGCTCGCCCTGGTCTGGCGCTGGGGGGCCATCCTGCGCGCCGCCGGCTACGCCAACCCGGAGCTTCAGGCCCTGCGCGCGCGCCTGCTGGAGGACGGGCACGTCGCCTTCCTCCAGGCCGTCCGGACCGGGGAGGGCGAGGATCCGGCCCGCCGCATGGAGCATCTGGCCCGCATCGACCGCGTGCTGGGGACCATCGGCGAGAGCGTCGGCCCCTGGATCAGCCCGGTCAGCCAGGGGCTGCACCGCATCGTCGAACACCATCTGGAAGCCCTGGAGGACGGGGCGACGCTCGCGCCGGAGGCGCGCTTCGTCGTCGAGCGCTTCATCGACTCCGTCCGCCGGGAGCTGGACCGGTCCCGCCACTGGCGCAGCGCCGACCTGGTGTCCATCCTGCGCCTCTACGAGGAGCGCTGCGGGTGCCGCGCGGCGCCGTGAGCCGCCGCCGGCCCGGACCGCTCACGAATTTGGTTCGGCACAACCGCCGTTGTGGTATGATACGCGCCCGCTCCGTGTCGCGTGACCGGCCGGACCGGCCGGACCAGCCGACGACAATCCGATCCGATCCGACCCCGCCCACCGAAACGCTCCATCCGAATCGCACCATAAAAACGACCTGCCGAGACGACGACCAGCATGAACATCCTCATCGAACGCGCCGCCCTCCTTCGGTCCCTGGGTCACGTGCAGAGTGTGGTGGAGCGCCGGAACACCATCCCCATCCTCTCCAACGTCCTGCTGCGGGCCAGCGCGGGCGAGCTGTCGCTGGCCGCCACCGACATGGACCTGGAGATCGTCGAGACGGTGCCCGCCACCGTCGGCCGTCCCGGCGGCACCACCGCCCCGGCGCACACGCTCTACGACATCGTCCGCAAGCTGCCCGACGGCAGCCAGGTGGAGCTGGACATCGGCGGCGACGGCACCATCCTGACGCTGCGCGCCGGCCGCTCGCAGTTCAAGCTGTCCTGCCTGCCGGTGGAGGATTTCCCGCAGCTGTCGGGCGGCGACCTCCAGCACCGCTTCGATCTGGCGGCGGGCGACCTGCGCTCGCTGATCGACCGCACGCGCTTCGCCATCTCCACCGAGGAGACGCGCTATTACCTGAACGGCATCTACCTGCACGCCGCCAAGCCCAAGGGCGGCGGCGAAGCGCCGGTGCTGCGCGCCGTGGCGACCGACGGCCACCGGCTGGCCCGGGTGGAGATGCCGCTGCCGGAGGGGGCGGCGGGCATCCCCGGCGTCATCGTGCCGCGCAAGACGGTCACCGAGATCCGCAAGCTGATCGACGAGGCGGCCGACCGCATCGAGCTGTCGCTGTCGGACAACAAGATCCGCTTCGCCTTCGATTCGGTGGTGGTGACCTCCAAGCTGATCGACGGCACATTCCCCGACTATGAGCGGGTCATCCCGGTGGGCAACGACAAGGTGATGGAGGTGGACGCCAAGCTGTTCGCCGCCGCCGTCGACCGTGTCGCCACCATCTCCACCGAGAAGAGCCGGGCGGTGAAGCTGTCCCTGGGGCGCGGCGCGCTGACCCTGTCGGCGACCAGCCCCGAGGCCGGCAGCGCCACCGAGGAGCTGGAGGTCGATTACCAGGAAGGCCCCCTGGAAATCGGCTTCAACTCTCGCTATCTGCTTGATATCACGCAGCAGATCGAGGGCGAGGGGGCACGCTTCACGATGGCCGACGCGGCCTCCCCGACGATCATCCGCGACGTCGCCGACGGCACGGCGTTGTATGTCCTGATGCCCATGCGCGTGTGATCGGCCCGCGGCAGGGAGTCCGGGGGCCTTCCCGGCCCCCGGGTGGGGCGCGGGGCTGACGGC
>JAEZHQ010000430.1 GCA_023416455.1 Pseudomonadota bacterium
CTGCGCAAGCTGCGCATCGCCACGAGCTGAAGGAGGACCGACCATGCGCGACCTGATGAACAACATCCACCCCGTCACCGTCATCCCGCCGGGCACGGCCCCGACCGACAACACGGCCGTGGTCTCGTCCATCGTGGACCGGCTGGGCTTCGGATCGGTGACCTTCGTCCTGCTGACGGGCACGCTGGCCGACGCCGACGCCACCTTCACGGTGCTGGTGGAGCACGGCGACGCGGCCGACCTGTCGGACGCCGAGGCCGTGCCCGACACGCTGCTGATCGGCACCGAGGCGCTGGCCGGCTTCACCTTCGCCGACGACAACAAGGCCCGGAAGATCGGCTATGCCGGGGGCAAGCGGTACCAGCGCGTCACCATCACCCCGGCCGGCAACGCCAGCGCCGCGAACCTGGGGGCCGTGGCGATCCTGGGGCACCCGGTCAACGCCCCGACCAGCAACCCGCCCGCGTGAGGCCCGCCATGCTGACCGTCATCACCCCTGCCGCCACGTCCGCCTTGACCACCCTCGATGCGGTGAAAGCCGAGCTGAAGGTGGTCGGCAACGGTGATGACGGTTGGCTGTCGGCCGTCATCGGCCGGGCCAGCGCGGCCGTGCGCAGCTTCTGCCGCCGCCCCTTCGGCGCGGAGACGGTGCGGGAGGTGCTCCACCTGTCGGCACCGGCCGAGGCGCTGGCGCTGGAACGCTGGCCGCTGCTGTCCATCGCTTCCGTCACCGAGGGTGGCAAGGCCCTGACCGGGAGCGACTTCGAGGCGGAGAGCGAAACCGGCTTGGTCTATCGCCTTGCGTCGGGCACCCGCCGGAACTGGCTGGCCGGGCGGATCGAGGTGGAGTACCGGGCCGGCTACGTGCTGCCCGGGGAGAACGGCCGCACCCTCCCGGAAGACATCGAGCACGCCGTCATCCTGCTGGTCATGGGGCAGTGGCACGCCCGCGGCCGTGATCCGGCGGTGAAGTCGGAGTCTGTCGAGGGCGTCGGGCGGTGGGACTTCTGGATCTCCGACACGGGCAAGCTGCCCTCCGACGTCGTAGCGTTGCTGTCGCCGCACCGCCAAAGCCTGATGGGCTGAGCCATGCCCTACGCTCCGCCCCGCATCTGCAAGTGCGGCGCCCTGGTCCCCGCCGGCCGGGCGTGCCCGAGGTGCGCGAAGGCTGCCGAGGCAGCCCGGCCCGATCGGCACCAGCGCGGCTACGATTCGGACTGGTACCGGCTGCGCCGCGCCCATCTGGCGATGCATCCCGGCTGCGTGGTGTGCGGATCGACCGAGGGCGTGGACGTGGACCACAAGGCCAGCATCCGGGAGCGGCCGGAGCTGCGGTTGGTCCCCTCGAACCTTCAGACCCTCTGCCGCCTCCACCACAACCGCAAGACCCACGGAAAAAGGCAGGGGTAGCAAGGGGTTGGGGATAGGGGGTCCGGGATTTCCGGCCGAGGGGGCTGGTACCGGTCCGGGGTCTTTCTCCCGAGAGAGGCGAATTGAGCAAACCGAGAAAGGGGAGTGGGCGATGCGTGGGCGCAAACCGGAGTTGAAGGCCATCGACGGCGGGCTGGCCCGGCTGCCGCCGGCCCCGTCCTGGCTGCCCGCCGAGGCCAAGGCCGAATGGCGCCGCGTGGTGCCCGGCCTGCGCGCCCGCAAGACGGTGACGCGCGAAGACCTCTCCATGCTGGAAGCCTACTGCCTGGCCGCCGGCACCGTGCGCCGCATGCAGGCGACGATTGCCGCCGAGGGCGACCACATCACCACCCCCAAGGGCGACGTGAAGCGCCACCCGGCCTTCCAGACCCTGTTTCAGGCCCTCACCGAATCGCGCCGGCTGGCTGCCGAGCTGGGCCTGACCCCGGCCAGCCGCAACAAGGCCGCCGCCACGGAAAACGACGATGACGACCTTTCCGACCTGGATCTCTGACGGCTCCGAGATTCCCGACCCGCTGGGCTACGGGCAGCGCGCCGTCGATTTCCTGCGGGTCCTGCGCCACCCGAAATCCACCCTGCCCAAGCGGGCCTTCCAGCTTCACGACTTCCAAGAGCGCCTGGTCCGCCGCATCTACGGCCCGCGCCACCCGGACGGCCGGCGGATCGTGCGCAACGTCGTCATGCTGCTGCCCCGCGGCGGGCGCAAGACCAGCCTGGGCGCCGGGCTGGGGCTGCTGCACACCATCGGCCCGGAGCGGGTGCCCGGCGGACTGGCGCTGTTTGCCGCGTCGGATCGCGAACAGGCCCGCATCGGCTTCGAGGAGGCAGCCGGCATCTGCCGGGAGGATCACCGCATCGCCGACAAGCTGCGGTTCATCGACTACCGGCACCGCATCGAGCACCCCAAGAGCGGCTGCCAGCTTCGCGCCATCTCCTGCGACGCGGCCCGCAGCCATGGCACCACCCCCACCTTCGCCCTGGTGGACGAGCTGCACGCCTGGCCCAAGCGCGACCTGTGGGACGTCATCCGCACCGGCCTGGTGAAGGTGCCCGGTTCCCTGTGCGTCGTCATCACCACCGCCGGGCGCGGGCAACAGAACGTCGCCCACGACATCGTGGACTATGCCCGCCGGGTCGCCCGCGGCGAGATCGAGGACCCCGGCACCCTGCCCGTGCTGTTCGAGACCGCGGCCGATGCGGACTGGCGCGACGAGCGGGTGTGGCACCGGGCCAACCCCGGCTTGGCGCACGGCTTCCCCGACATCGAGGGCTTGCGCCAGCTTGCCCGCGAAGCCGAGAACCGGCCGGCCGACCGGGAGGCGTTCCGGCAACTGCACCTGAACGTGTGGCTCGACCACTCCACCGACCCCTTCGTTGACATGGCCGTGTACGACGAGGGCGCGGCGCCGCTGGACCTCGACACGCTGGCGGGCGCCCCGTGCTGGCTCGGGGTGGACCTGTCCAGCAACTCGGACCTGACGGTGGTGGTGGCGTGCTGGCGCGTCGGGACCGGCTATGCGGTGCTGCCGCACTTCTTCTGCCCCGGCGACAACCTGCGCGGCCGCCAGGACCGGGACGGGGTGCCCTACGTGCGCTGGGCCGGGGAAGGGCTGATCGAGCCGACGCCGGGCAACGTGGTGGACTTCCGCGCGGTGGAGGACTGCATCCGCGACCTGTGCGACCGCTTCAACGTGGTGGCCGTGGGGATCGATCCGCACCTTGCCCGGTCCACCTTGAACGCGCTGACCGAGGACGGCTATCCGGCGGTGGAGGTGCGCCAGGGCTGGGTGACGATGGCGCCGGCGATCAAGGAGCTGGAGCGAGCCATAGTCGGGCGGCAGTTCCAGCACGGCGGGCATGAGGTGCTGCGCTGGTGCTTCGACAACATCCAGGTGGAGACCGACCGCGCCGGCAACCGGCTGTTCAGCAAGGGCAAGGCGCGCGAGCGGATCGACGGGGCCGTGGCGTGCGCCAT
>JAEZHQ010000446.1 GCA_023416455.1 Pseudomonadota bacterium
CGACCGGCCAGCGGCGAGGGCCGGGCGAACAGGCGGGCGGCGCAGGCCGCCCCCTCCTCCGCCGAGGCCACGGCCGTGACCCGGCGCAGGAAGGCGAGGTCGAAATCGGGGCCGATCCCGGCGCCGGCGACCAGCGACAGGCTGGCCACCCGTTCGGGCGCGATGCGGGCCAGCTCCAGCGCCACGCGGCCGCCCATGGAATGCCCGACGGCATGGACCCGCGGCACCGCCAACGCGTCCAGAAAGCGCAGCAGCCACGCGGCGAAGCCGGGGACCCGGCCGTCGCCGACGTCGAGCGTGGAACCGCCATGGCCCGGCAGGTCAACCGCCAGCACCCGCCGCGCGGCGGCGAGCGGCGTCAGGTTGTACTGCCAGGTCAGCAGATCCCCGGCGAAGCCGTGCAGCAGAAGCGCGGGCACGCCGCCACCGCCGCCGAGCGACAGATAGGCGGCGGGGCCGCCGTCGAACGCGGCCCGCTCGCGGCGGAGGGGGCCGGCGGCGCCCCTCACGCCGCGACGGCGACGCCGGCCAGCGCCAGCAGGTCGGCGACGGTCCCGGCCCTGGCCAGCGCCTCGCCCTCGACAACGACGCCCATGCGCTCGTCCACCAGCGCGATGAAGCTGATGACCGCCAGCGAGTCCCAGGTGTCGAGCGCCTCCAGCTCCTCGGCGCCGGTCAGCGTGCCGGCCGGAAGCTCCAGCATGTCGTCGAGGGCGAGCAGGAAGTCCTTGCGGTCCATGGATGGTCTCCGTAGCGATGAGGGGCCGGGGAGCGGGGTTGTAGAGCATTCGCGCCGGCGACGGAACCGCCCCGCGATGGAAAAGGCGCCCGGCTGCGCGTGCGCTCAATCCGCCGTGCGCTGCCGCACATCCCGATTGATGCCCACCCAGTGGGGATGGTCCCGCAGAACATTGCAACAATCCTGCCAGCCGAAATCCGGCCGGCCGGGAAGGAGCGCTTCCAGCAGGCGGCGGACCAGCAGGAGGTCGGCCGGCTCGTCCACGCACCAGCGCTGGCCGGCCACGGCGTCCGCCGCCCCGGCCGCTTCCGGCTCCGGCCCCAGGGGAGCGCCCAGCCGGAAGCGGTCGGGGCGGCGGTAGATGTAGGCGGTGACGTGCTCGCGCTCGGCCGGGTCGGCGGCGACGGCGGCGGCCTCGTCGAGGGCGGCGCGGGTGAACACCTCGGCGTCCAGCCCGCGCGGGAAGCGGCCGACGTCGACGTTGAGGTAGTCGAGCGGCGGCCGCTCCTCACGCCCGGCCAGGAAGGCGGCGACCGCAAGGTCCACCAGCACCGGGTCGATCAGTGGGCAGTCGGCGGTCACCCGCACCACCACCTCCGCCCCGGCGGCGGCGGCGGCCCCGGCGTAGCGGGAGAGCACGTCCTGCTCGTCGCCGCGGAAGACGGTGGCGCCGAGCGACTCCGCGAGATCCGCGACGGGATCGTCGGCGGCGTTCACCGTGGTCGCCAGAACCAGCGCGTCGATCCGCCGGCAGCGGGCGAGGCGGCCCAGATGGTGCGCCAGCAGCGGCCGGCCCGCCGCCTCCATCAGCACCTTGCCGGGCAGGCGGGTCGAGGTCATGCGCGCCTGCGAGATGCAGACGGTGCGGGGCCGCCCGGTCACCGCCCCTCCTCCGGCAGCAGCATGTCCCAGCGCAGCGGTTCACCGCGGGCGACGTCGCGCGCCACCCGGCGGCCAAGCAGGGCCGGCAGGTGCTTGGGCGCCAGCCCGAAGCCGGGGCGGATGGAGCGCAGGTTGTCCGCCGTCAGCGCCGCCCCCGCCGGCACGTCGGCCACCACATAGAGCGAGCGGCGGTAGTCGCGCCCGCCGGCCTCGCTCGGCTCCACCCCGTAATGGACGCGGCCCAGCGCCGCCCAGGCGGTGCGGACCGCCGCGGCCATGGCCGCGAACTCGGCCGGCTCCAGGGAGAAGGCGGCGTCCACCCCGCCCTCGGCGCGCGACAGGGTGAAATGCTTCTCGATGACGACGGCGCCGAGGGCGGCGGCGGCCACCGGGACGGCGGTGCCGAGGGTGTGGTCGGACAGGCCAACGCCGACCCCGAAGGCGGCGGCGAGATGGGGGATGGTGCGCAGGTTGCAGTCTTCCGGCGGCGTCGGGTAGCCGCTGACGCAGTGCAGGAGGATCAGCGGGGCGTCGCCCGCCGCCTCCACCGCCTCGGCCACCTCGCCCAGCGTGGCGAGACCGGTGGACAGGATCAGCGGCCGGCCGGAGCGGGCGGCGCGGCGGATCAGCGGCAGGTCGTTCAGCTCGAAGGAGGCGATCTTGAAGGCCGGGGCGTCCAGCCCCTCCAGAAGCTCCACCGCGCTTGCGTCGAAGGGGGAGCTGAAGATGGTCAGGCCCAGCGCGCGGGCGTGGGCGAACAGCGGCCCGTGCCACTCCCAGGGGGTGTGGGCCTCGCGGTAGAGGTCGTGCAGGGTGCGCCCCCGCCACAGGCCGCCCTCCAGCCGGAAGCCCGGCCCGTCATGGGCGATGGTGATGGTGTCGGCGGTGTAGGTTTGCAGCTTGACGGCGTCGGCGCCGGCCGCCTTGGCGGCGTCGATCAGCGCCAGCGCGCGGTCGAGCGCGCCGCCGTGGTTGCCCGACAGCTCGGCGATTAGGTAGGGCGGATGGCCGGGGCCGACGGGGCGGCCGTCGATGACCACGGCGGTCGGCCGGTCGGG
Organism: Pseudomonadota bacterium; assembly: GCA_023416455.1. Lineage (GTDB taxonomy): Bacteria > Pseudomonadota > Alphaproteobacteria > Azospirillales > Azospirillaceae > Azospirillum. The sequence continues at coordinate 2,680 of JAEZHQ010000446.1, forward strand.
CGGCGGGGACGGGTGGGGGCGGGACACGGGTCTTCGCTCTTGCTCTGGCGGCGGAGGCGGGAAGTCTGCCACGGCCGGGGGCCGGCGGGGGCTAGTTTCTTGCGGGGCCGCGCAGGGCGTCCCTGGCCTCCTCGCCGTAGGCGAGCAGGCGCTCCACGCAGCGGTGGCGGTCGCCGACGGTCGCGAAGCGGGCGCGGGACAGGGCGGACTGCCGGGCGTGCAGCCCGGGATCGGCGAACAGGCCGGCGGCGCGCTCCAGGTAGGCGTCGCGGTCGGGCACCGGGATGCCCTCCCCCGCCACGCTGGCGACGTCGCCCCAGGCCAGCGTGACCACGGGCAGCCCCTCGGCGATGGCGTAGGCGGCGCTGCCGCCGCCGCCCTGGCGCGCCGGGTTGAGGACGGCGTGGCAGCGCCGGTAGAAGGCGCGGATGTCCGCCACATGGCCGAGGCAGCGCATCCGCGCGCCGTTGCGCCGGGCGGCCAGCCGGCCGGGCAGCGCCTCCACCCCGCCGGCGAAGGCGACGACGGCGCCCGGGCAGCGGTCCAGGATGGCGTCGGCCAGGTCCAGGAACTCCGCCGAGACCTCCAGGTCGAGGCGGGTGCCGACCACGGCGAAGACGAAGGGTGCGCCCTCCACCTCCGGACCGAGGCCGCCCGCGTCGCCCGTCGTCGGCGGCGGCGAGAAGCCCAGCGTGAAGGGCCGGAAGCGGCGCGCGAAAGGGGCGCGGTAGAGCGCCGGGATGCGTTCGGTGTGGTCGCCCTCGTCGTAGCCCAGCACGAGTTGGGCCAGCGCGATGGTGAGGCCCGAGGTGGTCGGCAGGCAGACCACGGGCCGCGCGTCGGCGCGGGCGAACAGGTCGGCCACGACGTTGGAGCCGCCGAAGGAGACCAGCAGGTCCGGGTCGTAGCCGTCGACCGCCGCGACGATGGCGGCCAGCTTGTCGCGGGAGAAGGCGCGGCCGGTGAAGGAGGCCATCCGCACCCGCCGGCCGAACATCGGCACGACGCGCACCCCGTCGAGATCCTCGGCCAGCTCGGCGCTCCAGGGCGGGATGAACAGGTTCTCCACCCGCAGCGGCATGGTGTTGGCGTTGAAGACGGCCACCTCCAGCCCGAAATCGTCCTGGAGGCGGCTGGCGTAGTCGAAGCAGTCGCGGGACGGCTGGTGGCGGTCGCCGGTGAACTGGTTGGTCAGCACCGCCACCCGGCGGATCGGGCCGGAGCGCGGCTCCCGCCGCGGCGGATCGAGGTCCCAGCGCCGGGCCAGCGCGTCCACCAGCGCCTCGTAGAAGCGGAAGAGGTCGCACGGCCCGAAGCTTGCCGCCTTCTCCGGGGCGGCGGCGCCGAGGAAGAGCTGCCGCGTCATGCACCAGTAGGTGTAGTGCATCAGCTCCGGCCCGACCCGGTCGCCGCCGAGCAGCAGGTAATGGAGGATGCGCTCGTAGTGGTAGAGGTCGCCGGTCAGCTGGAACAGCACGGAGTGCAGGAGCACCGTGTCACCCGCCGGCGCCTTGCCGCGCAGCCGCTCGGCGACGGCCAGGCGCGCCGCCGGGTCCAGGTCGCGGCGCAACGCCTCGCAGCGGGCGGTCAGGCGGTTGATGCCCGCGGCGTCGAAACGGCCTTCGGACAGCAGGGCGGCCAGGCCGGCGGCCTGCGCCTCGATCATGTCGGACATTCCTGCCTCTCCGCGCGCCCCGTCGGCGCCCCGCGCCGTCACCGTCCCCCGTGATACCCCCGGCACGGCCGGGGTTTCAAGACGGCCGGCCG
>JAEZHQ010000453.1 GCA_023416455.1 Pseudomonadota bacterium
GGTGCCGCGTCCTCCAGGTCGGCGTCCTTGAGACGGCTCGGCCGCAGCTCGCCCAGCTGGTCGAGGACCGGATGGGCGGTGGCGGCGAGATGGGCGTTGATCCGCCGCAGATCGCGCAGGATGTCGATATGGAGCGCGCTGGTCTCGATGCTCTCCGTCTTGCCCGCGCGCAGCCGCGCGAAATGCGCCTCGGTCGCCCGCGTCTCCAGGTCGCGGATGACCTCCTTCTCCCTGATGAGCGCCCGCGCCGCCCGCAGGTCGCCCGACACGAAGGCCGCGGCGGCGAGGCGCTGGGTGGCCAGCAGGCGCTCCAGGATGCCGGTGATCTCGGCCGCCCCCTCGCCGGAAAAGCGCAGCCGGCGCTTGATCTTCTTCGAGGCCGCCTCCATCAGGTTGCGGTCGATGATGTCGCCGACATGCTCCAGGTTGATCACCAGCGTGAGCACGTCGGAGACGCGCCGGGAGTCCCGCTCGTCCAGATCCTCCTGGCTGATCCGGGTCAGGTAGCGCTTGATGGCGTCCTGGAGCCGGTCCAGCATGTCGTCCATGCGCCGGATCTCCTGGACGAGCTTGCGGTCGTCCGTGCGGAACACGTCGAGCGCCCCGCGCAGCATGGCTTCCACCGTGTCGAGCATGCGCAACGCCTCGCGGGCGGCGTTGGCGATGGCCACATGCGGCACGCGCAGCGCCGCCGGGTCGAGATACTGCGGAGCCGCCGGGTCGGCCACCGTCACCTGTTCGGGGAACAGCCGGGTCAGCCCGCGCGCCAGCAGCGGCAGCGGCCCGATGAACAGCACCGCCAGGGCCAGGTTGAAGGCGGTGTGGGCGTTGGCGGCGAGGCGGCCGGCGTCCGGCGAGAGGCTCTGGAGGGCGGCCGTCGCCGGCCCCAGCAGGGCCGCGACCAGGATGCAGCCGACCAGCCGGTTGAACAGGTTGCCGACCGGCAGGCGCCGCGTCGCCGGGTTGCCGCCCGGCCCCTCGACGATGGGGTTGATGGCGCTGCCCAGGTTCGCCCCGGCCACCATGGCGACGGCGGCCTCGGGGGCGACCACCTGCCCGCCCGCCAACGACGCGATCAGCAGCACCACGGCGACGCTGGAATGGGCGGCCCAGGTCAGCGCCGCCGCCAGCAGCATGGCGATGACGGGATCGGCGGTGAGCGCCCCCAGCAGGTCGCGCAGGGCCGGCGCCCGCTCCGCCCCCTCCATGGTGACCAGCAGCAGATGCAGGGCGAGCAGCATCAGCCCGAGGCCGATGGCCGCGCGCCCCAGGTCGCGGGTCCGGGTTCGGCCGCCGCGGCGGAAGGCTATGAAGCCGCCCAGCAGGAAGAGGGGGGCGATGCGGGCCACGTCGAAGGCCAGGAGCTGGACGATGAGCGTGGTGCCGATGTTGGCGCCGAGCATGACGGCCAGCGCCGGCATCAGGGCCAGCGCGCCGGTCGCGGTGAAGCCGGCCACCATCAGCCCGGTGGCCGTGCTGCTCTGCAAGAGGGTGGTCACCCCGATCCCCGCCAGCAGCGCGGTCCAGCGGTTGCGCAGCCCGGCGCTGAGGATGCTCCGCAGGTCGGCGCCGAAGGCGCGGGTCAGGCCGGTCTGGACCATGTGCAGCCCCCACAGGAGCAGCACCACGTTCCCGGTCAATTCGATCAGCACCCATGTCGCCTGCATGCCGTCCGCCTCCCGGCTCCGGCCGCGGCCGGAGGATCATGGACATGTGACGGTTTTATTAAACCGGGCGCGGCACCGGAACGTCAACCGTCGCATCCGCTCCGGCAACTTGCGGTGAGGGTCCTCCGCCCCCCTGTCCAACACCGTCCCGCATCCCCACTCTCCATGCTGGGCGGGTATAGTCGGGGAGGCCCGCAAGGCGCCCTCCCCCTCGCGACACCGCCCCACCGCAAGAAGAGGTTCGAGCAACGTTCATGGACAAAGGCACGCCCAAGGCCATCCGCCTTCAGGATTACCGTCCGCCCGCGCATCTGGTCGACACGGTCGATCTGTGGTTCGACCTGGGCGAGGAGGTCACCACCGTGCGCGCGGTGCTCGGCCTGCGCCGCAACCCGGCGCGCCCCGACGCCGCGTCGCAGCCGCTGACGCTGGACGGGCAGAGGCTCGACCTCCGATCGGTGGCGCTGGACGGCCGGCCGCTGGGCGCCGCGGACTACACGCTCACCCCCGACCACCTGACCATCCCCGGCGTGCCCGAGCGCTTCACGCTGGAAACGGTGGTGGCCATCAGGCCGCGGGAGAACACCGCGCTGGAAGGGCTCTACACCTCCTCGGGCAACGTCTGCACCCAATGCGAGGCGGAAGGCTTCCGCAAGATCACCTACTTCCTCGACCGGCCCGACGTGATGGCGCGCTACACCACCACCATCACCGCGGACCGGACGCGCTTCCCGGTGCTGCTGTCCAACGGCAACCTCGTGGCCTCTGGCGACACGGCGGAGGGCGACGGTCGCCACTGGGCGCGCTGGGAGGATCCCTTCCCCAAGCCCTGCTACCTCTTCGCGCTGGTCGCCGGCGACCTGCGCGCGGTCGAGGACCGCTTCCGCACCGCATCGGGCCGCGAGGTGGCGCTGCGCATCTACGTCGAGCCGGGCAACGAGGGCAAGGTCGACCACGCCATGCGCTCGCTGATCCGGGCGATGCGCTGGGACGAGGAGGTCTACGGCCTGGAATACGACCTGGACGTCTTCAACATCGTCGCCGTCAGCGACTTCAACATGGGGGCGATGGAGAACAAATCGCTCAACGTCTTCAACACCAAATACATCCTGGCCAAGCCGGAAACCGCCACCGACCAGGATTTCCTGGGCATCGAGGCGGTGGTGGCGCACGAGTATTTCCACAACTGGACCGGCAACCGGGTGACCTGCCGCGACTGGTTCCAGCTGTCGCTGAAGGAGGGGCTGACGGTCTTCCGCGACCAGGAATTCTCGTCGGACATGAACTCCCGCGCGGTCAAGCGCATCGCCGACGTGCAGCGCCTGCGCACCGTCCAGTTCCCCGAGGACTCCGGCGCCATGGCGCACCCCGTGCGCCCGGACAGCTACGTGGAGATCAACAACTTCTACACCCCCACCGTCTACGACAAGGGGGCCGAGGTCATCCGCATGATTCACACCCTGCTGGGGCCGCAGGGCTTCCGCCGGGGCATGGATCTCTATTTCCGGCGCCACGACGGCCAGGCGGTGACCTGCGACGACTTCGTGGCCGCCATGGCCGACGCCACCGGCACCGACCTCACGCAGTTCACGCTGTGGTACCGGCAGGCCGGGACGCCGGAGCTGGAGGTGTCCGGGAGCCATGACGCGGATGCCGCGACCTACCGGCTGGCCGTGCGCCAGACCGTGCCGCCGACACCGGGCCAGCCCGACAAGGCGCCGATGCACATCCCCCTCGTCCTCGGCCTGCTCGGCCCCGACGGGGCCGATTTGCCGCTGCGCCTGAAGGGCGAGGCGGCGGCCGGCGGCACCAGCCGCACCCTGCACGTCACCGCCGCCGAGCAGGTCTTCGAGTTCGTGGACGTCCCGGTGCGCCCGGTGCCGTCGCTTCTGCGCGGCTTCTCCGCCCCGGTGACGCTGAAGGCCGACCTGCCGGACGCCGACCTGACCTTCCTCATGGCCCACGACAGCGACGCCTTCAACCGCTGGGAGGCCGGCCAGACGCTGGCCACCCGCCTGCTGCTGGCCCTGGTCGCCGACCACCAGGCGGGCCGTCCGCCGTCCCTGCCGGACGGCTTCGTGGAGGCCGTCGGGGCGGTGCTGCGCGACGCCGACCGCGACCCGGCCTTCGCCGCCCAGGCTCTGGCCCTGCCCACCGAGACCTACCTCGGCACGCGGATGGCGGTGATCGACCCCGACGCCATCCACGCCGCCCGCGAGTTCGCCCGGCGCACGCTGGCCCGGGCGCTGCGCCCGCACTGGCTCGCCGCCTACCGCCGCAACGCCGGCAACACGCCCTTCTCGGTGGACGCCGGGGCCATCGGCCGGCGGGCGCTGAAGAACCTCAGCCTCGCCTACCTCATGGCGCTGGAGGACGAGGAGGCGCTGGGCCTCTGCCTCGGCCAGTTCCACGGCGCCCAGGCCATGACCGACGTCATCGCCGCCCTCCAGCTCCTCGGCAGCGCCGGGGCGGCGGAGCGCGAGGAGGCGCTGGCCGGCTTCTACGAGCGCTGGAAGGGCGAACCGCTGGTCGTGGACAAGTGGTTCGCCGTGCAGGCGGCCTCGACGCGGCCCGACACGCTGGCCCGCGTCGAGGCCCTGCTCGACCATCCGGCCTTCGAAATCCGCAACCCCAACAAGGTCTATGCCCTGATCGGCGGCTTTGCCGGGGGCAACCCCGTGCGCTTCCACGAGGCCGGCGGGACCGGCTACCGGTTCCTGGCCGACCAGGTGCTGCGCCTCGACCCCCTGAACCCGCAGGTGGCGGCGCGGCTCATGGGTCCCTTCTCGCGGCTGCGCCGCTACGACGCCGGCCGCCGCGCGCTGATGCGGGCCGAACTGGAGCGCATCGCCGCCACCCCCGGCCTGTCGCCCGACGTGTTCGAGGTGGCGAGCAAGAGCCTGGAGCGGATCGCGTAAAACCGGAATCGGTTTGAAGCATGAATCCGCTCGCAGAACAAAGGCATAGAGTTTCGCGCGTTTCAGTTTAAACGCACGAAACTCTAAACGCACGAAACTCTGGAGGCGGCGGGCTGAGGGCGACGGCGACGGGCCACGCCCGCCGCCGGAAACAGAACCGGGCCGGAGGTCACCCCCCGGCCCGGTCTTTCTGGAACGGCGCGACCGGCGTCGCGCCGGGATCACTTCTGCTCTTGCAGGAAGGCGATCAGGTTATCGACCTTGTCGGGGTCCTTGATGCCGGCGAAAGCCATGGTGCCGCCCGGAACCACTTCCTTGGGCGCGGTGATGTAGGCCTTCAGGTTCTCCGGGGTCCAGGTCAGGCCGCCGGCCGCCTTCTCCTGCATCGGCTTGGAGTACTTGAAGCCCTGGACCTGGGCGGCCGGGCTGCCGACGACGTTGAACAGGGACGGGCCGACCTTGTTCTTGCCCTGCTCGGTGGTGTGGCAGGCCATGCACTGCTTGAACACGTCCTTCCCGGCGGCGGCGTCGGCGGCCAGCGCGGTGCCTGCGCCCATGATCATGCCGACCGTCAGAGCGGCGCCCAGGAGCTGTTTCTTCATTGTTTGGCTTCCTTCCGGATGAAGCCGGCGCAAGCGGCCGGCGAGATCGTGCGGCAGCATACACATTCCAGGAGCAAGGCCAACCCCCCAACATGTCGCTGCCACGGACTCAACGGCGCGGAGGGGTTATTTCATCCATGCCAGAAGGAGGGCCAGGAGGGCGAGGGCGATCAACGCCCCCCAGGGCACATAGAGGCCGCTGCCGCCGCGCACCGCGGGCAGGGGAAGCGGGATCTCCGGGGGCGCGTCGGCAGGCGCCGGGCGCGGCGGTGCCGCCGCCGGCGCCTCCGCCACGGCCGCGGCACCGGCCGGCCC
>JAEZHQ010000472.1 GCA_023416455.1 Pseudomonadota bacterium
GCCGCGGGTTGGCCCGGCGCGTCGGGCGGGGCGGCGGTCACGGTCATGAGGGAGGCTCCGCGCTCGGCGTCAGGCGGCGATGAACTCGTTCCACTTGCGGACCATGTAGCGGTCCTCGTCCATCACGGCGTTCCAGCAGGCGACGCGGCCCATGCGCTCCTCGAAGGAACCGCCGTCGCGCACCGCCCCGGCCTTCTCCATCACCTTGCCCTCGGGGCTGAGGATGTCCGCCTGGGCCGGCTTGCCCTCCATCCAGTAGGCCCATTCGTCGGCCGACATGTGCTCCCTGGCGGTGTCGAGCACGGCCGAATAGTAGCCCTGGCGGTTCAGGTAGGCGCCGACCCAGCCCGACAGGTACCAGTTGATGTACTCGTAGGCGGCGTCCAGCTCCAGCCCGCTCAGATGCTTGGCGATGCCGAGACCGCCGCCCCAGGCGCGGTAGCCTTCCGACAAGGGCTGGTAGACGCAGGGGATGCCCTTGCCGCGCACGGCGGCGACCGCCGGCGACCACATCGACTGGATGATGACCTCGCCCGAGGCCATCAGGTTGACGCTCTCGTCGAAGGTCTTCCAGAAGGCGCGGAACTGGCCCGCCTTCTTGGCGTCGGTCATGATCCGGAGGGTCTTGTCGATCTCCTCCCGGGTCATGTTGCCCTTGTCGCCGTATTTGACCTCGCCCATGGCCTCGCAGACCATGGCGGCGTCCATGATGCCGATGGAGGGGATGTTCAGGAGCGACGCCTTGCCCTTGAAGGCGGGGTCGAGCAGGTCCTTCCAGCTGGAGATCGGGCGGCCGACCAGATCGGGGCGGATGCCCAGCGTGTCGGCGTTGTAGATGGTCGGGATCAGCGTCATCCACTGGGTCGGCTCCTTGGCGAAGCGGGTGGAATCCCGGCCCTCGACGAAACCGACGCTGTGCGGGGCGGTGCCCTGGGCGACCGCGCTGGACGGCGTCAGCCGCCCGTTGACGAAGATCGGGACGATCTTGCCGAAGTTCTTGATCCGGCTGACGTCCATCGGCTGCATGACGCCGGCGGGGAAGACCTTCTTGCAGATCCAGTATTCGATGTCGGCGATGTCGTAGGATTTCGGCTGGGTCACCGCACGCTGGGCAACCGCATCGGAATCGAGCGCGGTCATCTGGAGCGTGAAGCCCAGATCCTCCTTCACCTTGTCGGCGACGGCGTTCAGGTTGGACACGCCGGTGCCGAACTGGCGCAGCGTGACGGACTTGATGTTCTGCGCCCAGATGGTCGGGAAGCCGGTGATGGCGCCGGAGCCGACCGCCACGCCGGCGGCGGCGGCCGTCCCCTTGAGCAGTGTGCGGCGGCTGACACCCCCGGTGGCGGTGCTGGTGGCGGAGGGGCCGGAACGCGTGTCGGACATGCTGTGCCTCCAGAAATGGTCGTGACGGAAGGGAAGGGCGGGGAAGGGACGCGGCTCAGGGCGCCAGCGGGTGGGCGTCCTGGCGGCACCAGCCGGCGGACACGCGGTCGCCGACGGACAGGGGCGCGTCGAAGAAGCGGGATTCGTCGAGGATGACGGCGAAGTCGTCGGCGCCGGGGACGTCCAGGCTGAGATGGACGGACGCGCCGTGATACTCCAGCGCGCGGACCGTGCCCTCCACCCGGACGTCGGCCGGCCCGTCGCCCAGCCGGACGCGGTCGGCGCGCACGGCGCTGCGGCCCTCGCCGGTGGCGATCACGTTGTGGCCGCCGATGAAGCGGGCGACGAAGGCGGTGCGCGGCTGGTTGAACAGCGCGCGCGGCGGCCCCGCCTGCTCGATCCGCCCGTGGTTCATCACCACCACGAGGTCGGCGAGCGCCATCGCCTCGGTCTGGCTGTGGGTGACGTGGATGAAGGTGATGCCGAGGTCGCGGTGCAGGCGCTTCAGCTCCTCGCGCATGCGCACCCGCAGGAAGGGGTCGAGCGCCGACAGCGGCTCGTCGAGCAGGAGCACGCCCGGCCGCGTGATCAGCGCGCGGGCCAGCGCCACCCGCTGCTGCTGGCCGCCGGAGAGCTGGGCCGGCAGGCGGCCGGCGTAACGGCCCATGTCCACCAGCTCCAGCATCTCGCCGGCGCGGCGGCGGCGCTCCTCGCGGGGGACGCCCTTCATCCGCAGGCTGAAGGCGACATTGTCGGTGCAGTCGAGGTGCGGGAACAGCGCGTAGCTCTGGAACATCATCGCGGTGCCCCGCCGGGCCGGCGGCTCGTGGTTCACCACCGCGCCGCCGATCAGCAGATCGCCGTCGGTGATGGCCTCGTGGCCGGCGATCATGCGGAGCGTGGAGGTCTTGCCGCAACCGCTCGGCCCCAGCAGGCAGCAGTAGGAGCCGGCGGCGACGCGCAGGTCGATGCCGTCCACCGCCACCGTGGAACCGTAGGCCTTGCGCAGCTTGACCAGTTCGACGGTCGATCCGGCGGTCATCCCCGCGCCTCCCGATTTTTGTGCACAATCCCGGTGCCAAGTCGGCACAACGTGGTATGTGCAGGATGCATGCCAGGGCGGACATGGCGGAATTCCGCGCCGTGCACCGCCTGCATCGGCAGGGGAATGACCGCCACGTTGGCGTTTGCCCGCCTTTTGGGCATAAGGGGGGCCTCCCGCCGCCGCGGTCGATTGCGGTTCAGTTCCGGCGCGTTTTGTGCACAATGCGGCAGTCCCGCAGCCCCAGTCTCCAACCGGCCATGACCATCGCCCTCACCGCCACGTCCCCCCGCCGCCCGGCCCGCGGGCGGGGCGGCGCCGAGGCCCGGATCTTCCGCAGCATCGGCGACGCCATCGCCGACCGCCGGCTGCCGCCGGGCACCAAGCTGGCCGAGGAAAGCCTCGCCCAGGCTTTCGGGGTCAGCCGCGAACGGGTCCGCAAGGTCCTGCTCCTGCTGGCCCAGCGCGGCGTGGTGACGCTGATCCCCAACCGCGGCGCCTTCGTCGCCAAGCCGACGCCGCGCGAGGCGCGCGAGGTGTTCGAGGCCCGCCGCGTCATCGAGCGGGCGGTGATGGAGACGCTGGAGCGCCGGGCGCGCCCCCTGCCGGCGGACATGCTGGCCCGGCTGAACGAACACCGTGGCCGCGAGGAGGCGGCGGAGGCGGCCGGCGACCGCAAGGCGCTGATCCGCCTGTCCGGCCAGTTCCACCTGCTGCTGGCGGAGTTCGCCGGCAACGCGACGCTGGCCGGCATCCTCGCCGGCCTCATCGACCGCTCCGGCCTCGCCATCGCCGCCTTCGAGCGGCGCTCCGCGCACACCTGCTCGGCCGAAGACCACCGCCGTCTGATCGACGCGCTGGCCGGCGCCGGGGAGGGGGCGGGGACGGGGACGGAGAAGGAGGCGACCGCCCTGATGCTGGCGCATCTCGACGCCGTGGAGCGGCAGCTCGACCTGGAGCCGCGGCCGGAGCCGCTGGTCGATCTCAAGGCGATCTTCTCCGAAGAGGCGTGACGCCGAGGGCGTCCGCCGGCCCGCGACCCTCGCCCGTCGGAGCGGCCGCCGGGCCGCCCCCGCCGCCATGCCGCTGCGGCGCCCTCTCCCGCGCCACCCCCCGAGCGGCCCCTGCACGGTTTGGAAC
>JAEZHQ010000474.1 GCA_023416455.1 Pseudomonadota bacterium
CGCAGCTTGGCGATCTCCATGAAGAAGTTCATGCCGATGGAGAAGAAGAAGGACAGGCGCGGCGCGAACTTGTCGACCGGCAGGCCCTTCGACAGGGCGGCGCGGACATACTCCAGCCCGTCGGCGATGGTGAAGGCCAGTTCCTGGACCGCGGTGGCCCCGGCCTCCTGCATGTGGTAGCCGGAGATCGAGATCGAGTTGAACTTCGGCATGTGGTGCGCCGTGTACTCGATGATGTCCGCGATGATCCGCATCGAGGGCTCGGGCGGATAGATGTAGGTGTTGCGGACCATGAACTCCTTGAGGATGTCGTTCTGGATGGTGCCGCTCAGCTTCTCCTGGGGGACGCCCTGCTCCTCGGCGGCGACGATGTAGCCGGCGAGGATGGGCAGCACCGCGCCGTTCATGGTCATCGACACCGACATCTTGTCGAGCGGGATGCCGTCGAAGAGGATCTTCATGTCCTCGACGCTGTCGATGGCCACCCCGGCCTTGCCGACGTCGCCGACGACGCGCGGGTGGTCACTGTCGTAGCCGCGGTGGGTGGCGAGGTCGAAGGCCACCGACAGGCCCATCTGGCCGGCCTTGAGGTTGGCCCGGTAGAAGGCGTTCGACTCCTCGGCGGTGGAGAAGCCGGCGTACTGGCGGACGGTCCAGGGCCGCACCGCGTACATGGTGGCGCGGGGACCGCGCGTGAAGGGCGGGAAACCCGGCAGCCCGTCCAGCTCCAGCCCTTCCAGATCCTCCGCCGTGTAGAGCGCCTTGACGTCCAGCCCTTCCGGAGTCCGCCAGACCAGCCGGTCGAGCGTCCCGTCGGCTCCGATGTCCTTGGCCGCCAGGGCCTGCCAGTCGGCCAGGCTCTTCTTCGGGAATTCGCTCATGGGACGCCTCCTCGACACCGCAAGATTCGTGGGCAAAATTTGGGCAAAGTTCGTAATGGTGATGGAAAACGGATGCGCCGGGGGGACCGCCCGGAACGGCGGCCCCCCTTGGCGTCACGCCTGCGACCGGCGGGCGACGACCTTCCAGGCGACCTGGAGGATGGCGGCCCCGAGGGCGGTCTTCAGGAGGGTGGCGGCCCAGAACGGAGCCAGTCCGAGGGCGATCGCCTTCTCGCCGCCGAACAGGACCGCCATCCACGCGACACCCGGCACGAACACCATCGCGTGGCCGATGGCCAGCGCGGCCAGCGCCTTCAGCGGGGTGCGGTCCCAGCCGCGCTCGGCCAGCCAGCCGGTGAGGGCGGCGGCCAGAACGAAGCCGACGAGGTAGCCGCCGGTCGGCCCGGCCATGTAGGCCGGCCCGGCGCCGGCGCCGGCGAACACCGGCAGGCCGGCCAGGCCCTGGGCGAGATAGGCCAGGATCGTCACCGCGGCGAGGCGGCTGCCGCAGGCCATGCCGATCAGGATGGCGACCATGCTCTGCATGGTCATCGGCACCGGCCAGAACGGCACCTGGACCTTGGCCGACAGGGTCATCAGCGCGCTTCCCAGCAGCACCACCGCCACCGCGGTGAGAAGGCCGCCCTTGGGCGCGACCGTCTCGAACAGCGACGCCGCACGCCGCGGAAGCGTGATTTCGTATGCCATCGTCACATGCCTTTCCCTTGGTTGGGTCCGCCGTCCCGCCGCCCGGCGGGGGTCACGCGAACTCCACGATCTTCTGGTCGACGGCCAGGCTGCTGCCCGGCGCCGCGTGCACCTTGGAGACCACGCCATCCTGCGCCGCGCGCAGGATGTTTTCCATCTTCATCGCCTCGACCACGGCCAGCACCTCGCCGGCCTTGACCTCCTGCCCCTCGGTGACGGCCAGCGAGACCAGCAGGCCCGGCATCGGCGACAGCAGGAACTTGGACATGTCCGGCGGCGCCTTGACCGGCATCAGCGCGTCGAAGGCGGCGGCGCGCGGGGTCAGCACCTTGGCCATGGCCTGGGCGCCGGAATGGAACAGGCGGTAGCCGATGCCGACGCGGTCGACCTGGATGCAGACATGGGCGCCGTCCACGGTGCCGCGGAACAGCGGCTCACCGAGGTTCCAGTCGCTCCACACCACATGCGGGCGGCCCGCGATCTCGACCGAGTAGCCGATGCGCTGCGGGCTGCCCTCGACCGGGTGGATCCGCACCGGGTGGGGGGCGCCGTCCAGGACGACCACCCAGTCGTCGCGCACCCGCGCCCTGTTGCCCGGCATCTTGCCGGAGATCTGGATGTCGCGGTCGTTGAGGCAGCGGTGGATCACCGCGGCCACCGCGACCAGCACCGCCGGATCGTCGGGCGGCAGGTCGGCGGCGTGGAAGCCGTTGGGGTATTCCTCGGCGATGAAGTTGGTGGTCAGCCGGCCCTCGACGAAGCGCCGGTTGGCCATCAGCGAGGCCAGGAACGGGATGTTGTGGCTGACGCCGCGGATGTAATACTGGTCCAGCGCCTCGCGCATGCGGGCGATGGCGGCGTCGCGCGTCGAACCCCATGTGCACAGCTTGGCGATCATGGGGTCGTAATACATGGAGATCTCGCCGCCCTCGAACACGCCGGTGTCCACGCGCACATGCGGGTCGTCCGACGGCGGCCGGTAATGGGTCAGGCGGCCGGTGGAGGGCAGGAAGTTGCGGAAGGGATCCTCGGCGTAGACGCGGGCCTCGATGGACCAGCCGTGCAGGCGGATGTCCTCCTGGCGCAGCGCCAGCTTCTCGCCGGCGGCGACGCGGATCATCAGCTCCACCAGGTCGAGGCCGGTGATCAGCTCGGTGACGGGATGCTCCACCTGGAGGCGGGTGTTCATCTCCAGGAAGTAGAAGTTGCGCTCGGCGTCGACGATGAACTCGACCGTGCCGGCCGACTTGTAATCCACCGCACGGGCCAGCGCCACCGCCTGCTCGCCCATCGCCTTGCGGGTGGCGGCGTCGAGGAAGGGCGAGGGCGCCTCCTCGATGACCTTCTGGTGGCGGCGCTGGATCGAGCATTCGCGCTCGCCGAGGTAGAGCGCGGTGCCCTGCCCGTCGGCCAGCACCTGGATCTCGATGTGGCGCGGCTGCTGGATGTACTTCTCGACGAA
>JAEZHQ010000477.1 GCA_023416455.1 Pseudomonadota bacterium
GGCCACGCCCCGCCGGGACCCGGCCGCGCGGCGGCCGGCCCCCTCACGCCGGCTGGCGGAGGCGGCGGACGAGCAGGTCGGCGGCCTGATCGGCGGGGACCGGGCGGCCGGTCAGCCAGCCCTGCACCAGCGTGCAGTTGTGGTGGCGCAGGAAGTTGGCCTGCTCGGGCTTCTCCACCCCTTCGGCGACCACGTCCAGGCCGAGCATGTCGGCCATGGCGATGATGGTGGAGACGATGCCGTTGTCCTCGCGCTCGGCCGGCACGCCGTTGACGAAGGAGCGGTCGATCTTCAGCGTCGTGACCGGCAGCCGCTTCAGGTAGCTGAGCGAGGAGTGGCCGGTGCCGAAGTCGTCCACCGCCACCCGGATGCCCATGGCCTTCAGCGCGGCCAGGACCGACAGCGCGTGGTCCATGTCCTGCATCACCGCACCCTCGGTGATCTCCAGCTCGACCATCGCCGGCGGCAGCCCGTGGCGGTCGATGATCCGGCGGAAATCCTCCGCCGAACGGTGGCGCAGATGGCGGGGCGAGATGTTGACGGCGACCGGCACCGGGTCCATCCCGGCGTCCAGCCACTCCCGCAGCTGGCGGCACGCCTCGTCCAGCACCCAGTCGCCCAGGGGCACGATGAAGCCGGTGTCCTCGGCCACCGGAATGAACTCGCCGGGGGGGATCATGCCGTGTCCCGGCTTGTCCCAGCGCAGCAGCGCCTCGAACCCCTCCAGCGCGAAGTCGATCAGCGACACCTTGGGCTGGTAGTGCAGCCGGAACTGCCGCTCCGCCAGGGCCGCCCGCAGGTCGCGGTCGAGCGACAGGTGGCGCAGCGCCTGGTCGGCCAGTTCCTGGCGGAAGAAGGCGTAGCGCCGCCCGCCCAGGCGCTTGGCGGCGTACAGCGCGGTGTCAGCGGCCCGGATCAGCTCGTTGGGGTCGTCGGCGTGGTCCGGGAAGAGGGCGATGCCGACGGCGGGGCGGACGTAATGCTCGGTCCCCATCAGCATGACCGGCGCGTCGAAGGCGGCCAGGAGGCGCTGGGCGACCATTGCGGCCTCCTCGGCGTCGGCGACCTCCTCCAGGATGACCGCGAAGTCGTCGGTGCCGATCCGGCCGACCGTGTCGCTCGCCCGCACCGTGGCGGTGATGCGCACCGCCACCTCCTGGAGAAGCAGGTCGCCGGCGTGATGGCCCAGCGTGTCGGTGATCAGCTTGAAGCGCGACAGGTCCAGGCACAGCACGGCGAAGCGCCGGGCGTGACGGCGGGTGCGCTCGATCGCCGACTCCAGCAGCGATTCGACCAGCGCGCGGTTGGGCAGGCCGGTCAGCCGGTCGCGGGTGGCGAGCCGCAGCAGCTCGCGCTCGTGCCGCAGCCGGTGCGTCACGTCGGCGAGCGCGCAGACGAAGCTGCGCCGCCCCCGCACCTCCAGGCAGGACACGCTCAGCGACGCCTCGACCCGCCCGTCGGCGCGCTCGATCGCCATCGCCTCGACCCGCTCGGTCTCCGGCACCGCGCCGCCGTCCGACCCCTCCAGGAGCCGCGCCACCCGCTCGCGGTCGGCCTCGGCGAAGAGGTCCACGAAGCGCCGTCCCGGAAGCTGCGCCCCCGGCACGCCGAACAGGGCTGCGGCGGCCGGGTTGCGCTCCTCCACCCGCCCGTCGGGGCCGACCAGGACGATGGCCTCGTCGACGTTGTTCATGATGCCGAACAGGCGCTCGTCGCGCTCGATCAGGGCGTCGGCGGCGCGGCGGAAATACTCCATGGCGCGGGCCATGGCGCCGAACTCGTCGTCGCGCTCGCGGCCGGGAATGTCGATTCCGGTGTCGCCCCGGGTCAGCTGCTCCATGCGCGCCGACAGCGCCTCGACGGGGCCGACCACCTGCGCCGACAGGAACGCCGAGAGCGGCCAGCTCAGCCCCAGCAGCGCCGCCAGGAACAGGGCGAAGGTCAGCGCCTCGACGGCGAAGGCATGGTCGAGGTCGGCGGTGCTGCCGGCCGCGGCGATCGCCCAGCCCCAGGGTTCGAAGACCGCCACGCTGCGGATTCCGTGCGACTCCGCCGGCCAGTCCGCCGGCACCCGCCCGTCGGCGAAGACGCCGACGTGGAACGGGTCACGCCCCAGCGCACCCAGGGCCAGGCGGGCGCGGGCCTGGGCGTCGTCGCGCGTCATGGTCCCGGCCTCGACGGCGGCGTGCATCTCGCCCAGCATGGCGCCGGCCGAATCGACCAGCGCCGCCGTCAGCCGCTCACGCTCGGCGACCAGCCCGTGGCGCAGCAGGCCAAGGGCCGGGATCGCCGCCATCAGGCAACCGATCAGTCCCACCCAGGTCAACCAGCGGATCTTGCGGCGCAGCGTCATGTCCGTTCCGGCGACAGGTTCTTCCCGGCCAGGCGACGCGCGCCCGGACACGAACGGGAGACGGAGCCTCCCTTTTTTATTACAAAAATGCAACGCTCAATTGACGGACCGCTCGGGCGGCTCCACCCCCGTCGCCGCATTGCGACCTTTTGTCCCAGAGCCGCCCGCCTCTTCGCGCAAGATGACATGTTCGCTGCGGCCCGCCGACCGGAAGCCGGCCTCATCGGCGCTGCCGAAGGGGTGGCCGATCCCGGACGACCGCCTTTGATAGATTCCCTACCCTTATATTTCACGTCTTCAGACGTATGCGTTCAATAGGCACAAGGTTTAGGAGACGCTTGCTCCGATCACGCCCCAATCGGCCCCTTCTTCCCGCGATCAAGGAAGAAGTTCCTAGGGACGCGGCGGGTCTCCTATGAGATTATCATCCCATGCTCAAACATGCGGACATCTGGCGGGCGATCGACCGGCTCGCGGCCCAGAACGGATTGTCGGCCTCCGGGCTGGCGCGGCGCGCCGGGCTCGACCCGACGACCTTCAACAAGAGCAAGCGGACCACCGGCGACGGCAAGCTCCGCTGGCCCTCCACCGAAAGCGTCTCCAAGGTGCTGGAGGCCACCGGGGCGTCGCTGTCGGAGTTCGTCAGCCTGATCGGCGAGTCCAGCGGACCCGGTTCCTTCCAGCGCGTGCCGGTCATCGGCTACGCCCAGGCCGGCGACGCCGGCTATTTCGACGACGCCGGCTTCCCGGCCGGCGCCGGCTGGGATGAGCTTCTGTTCCCCAGCCTGGGCGACCCGCACGCCTACGCCCTGGAGATCTCGGGCGACAGCATGGATCCGGTCTACCGCGACGGCGACACCATCATCGTCTCGCCCGCCGCCCAGATCCGCCGCGGCGACCGCGTGGTGGTGCGCACCAAGAGCGGCGAGGTCATGGCCAAGCAACTCACCCGGGAGACCGCGACCAGGATCGAGCTGATGTCGATCAACCGCGCCCACCCCGACCGCAGCATCCTGCGCAGCGACCTCGCCTGGGTTGCCCGCATCATCTGGGCGAGCCAGTAGGGCCGCCGCTCCTAAGCTGGATTTTGCTCATTTACGCCGGAAAGCATGCGGCCTGAATGAGGCGGTTGAGCACAGCGCCGGGGAGGTTCGCGCTCTCGCCGCCCAGCGCGGATGATGAGAACGTCGTCTCGCTCAGAGCCGGAAGCGAACCGCAGCCAGGGCGTCACCGAAGGTCGGTTCGGCCTTGCATACCATCGCGCGGCGCGTGGTCTGATGGCCAGCGCCGCCGGGATTTCGTTGGCCCACAGGGTAATCAGGGAGAACAGCCCGGGCAGTGCCGGGGTGGTGCGGGCGACCACCGCCGGACCTGGAGCGGGAGTTGGCTCGCCCAGCCGGTCAGCTTCTTATGGCGGCGTCCGGTCTCCCGGGCGAACCGCTCCGGGTGATGATCCTGGTCTGGAATCCTCGCTGCTGCGTTGAAGGCCCCGAACAAAGGCCCTATGGGATGGGCCGTCGCACGCCCCCATCTGTTTCAACAGGAGGCGGAGGGGGCCATGCGGTTCTTGGCATCGGCACAGTTCATCGAGCGGTCCCAGGTGGCCGACGAGTTCGTGGCGCCTTCGGCGGTGCTGGCCAACCGCTTGTTGGCGGCCAAGAGCCTGGGCCGCCTGCCGCCATGCCGTGTCTCCTACTTCATCGAGGAGCTTCGCCGGCCGGGCGCGGCGATCGGGCTGCACACCAAGGGCACAACCAACATTCGGCTGAACCTGGCTTGGCTCGCCGGCCTGGCGCAGCGGGGCACCGACCCCGAGTGGGAGATCGCCTTCGTCGTGCTGCACGAATACGCCCATTTCGTCCTTGAAATCCTCGAACGCCAGGAGGTCAGTCCCGGTGCCGTGCGCCGGCGGATCGAGGCCGAACACGCCGACTTCCTGCGCCGTGTGCCGCGTCTCGGCTGGATGACGGATCCGGTGCTGCGGAAACTGCTGTCCGACCACAACGCCGTGGCCGAAGAATGGTACTGCGATGCCTTTGCCTGTTGGGTCGCCGGCACCCTGCCGGAGCCGCACGCCGCGTTCTTCGACGAGCTCCTGGCGGACGTGTGCGCGTATCCGATCGCCTGATCGCGCAAACCCAACGCGGCCGGCCTCATTTCCCCTCCTGAGCGGCCTGTGCCCAGGAGATCGGGGGACGGTGGGGGCAACACAACAGTGGGGCCAACACAAAGGCCAGGCCCGATCCACGATCACGCAACGGATTTCTGGCGGCGTGGCCCAAGGTGGCGGGACCGGAACGGACGGTGTGGGCTTTCGCCCCAGGGACCGATGGTGGAGTCCCCGAACAACGGCTGGCCCGCATGCTGCACGGGCCGCCCTTCCCGTTTCCACCGCGAGTTGCTTCGTGATTGCGCGTCAGGCCCCCGCCACCGTGAACGACTCCGTTCCCACTTACGACCGCAGGGCCGCTGAACCGGCCGCCCAGTATGAGTCGGTGGTCGCCGAAGACGTGCACGGCGCGGTTCCCGACCTGCTGCCGTCCGCGCCCGGGGAACAATTCCTCGTGTCGCCAGGGGGGCGGTTCGGGATGTCGTTTGACAGCTGGGCAACGCCGACGCGCAGGCCGTGCCCCCGAAGCCGACGGCCAGCGGGTCGCCCTCAAACCTGCGCTGGATCACGATCGACTTTCGAGTTGGAGCCCTACTCCTGCCCGGCGCGCCGGGCGGCAACCTTGGCCAGCGCCGCCCAGTCACGCTCCCCGTCGCCATGGGCGATGGCCTCCAGGAAGCCGTCGCGCAACAGGCTGGCGAGCGGCAGCGGCACGCGGGCGCTCTCTCCGGCCGCGAGCGCCAGCCGAACGTCCTTGAGCCCCAAGGTCAGCTTGAAAGCCGCCGGCTCGTAGCGCTCCTCGACGATGATCCCGCTGTAGCCTGTGTATACGGGGGCCGCGAACAGGGTGTTGGTCATCACCTCCAGCAACTCCCCGGGGGCGATGCCATGGCCGCGCCCGAGCGCAACCGCTTCGCCCATGGCTTCGATCGCGGCGGCAATCATGAAATTGCCGGCGATCTTCACGACGTTGGCGCGCACCGGATCGTCGCCAAGGCGCCAGGTCTTCTGGCCCATGGCATCGAGCAGCGGCTGCACGCGCGCGATTGCCGCCGCATCGCCCGCCGCCACGATGTTCACTTTGCCGGCGGCGGCAACGTCCGTTCGGCCGAACACCGGCGCCGCGACGTAGGTGAGACCGCGTTCCCGGTGCAGCGCGACGAGATCATGAACGAAGGCGACGGACACGGTGGCCATGTTCACGTGGATCAAACCCTTGGCCGCCCGATCCAGAGCCCCGCTCGTCACAAAGACCTCCCGCACGGCGTCGTCGTTGGCGAGAATGGAGAGGACGGCCTCGCCCTGCATGGCGTCCTCGACGCGGGAGACCGGCTCCGCCCCCGCCGCCTGCAACGCCGCGACCGGCCCCGCCGAGCGGTTCCAAACCCGCACCCGATGCCCCGCTTTGACGAGGTTGCTCGCCAAGCCGCGGCCCATGCCGCCAAGGCCGACAAAGCCGATGTCCATCCACCTGCTCCTTCCCTGCCGCCCACTGTCGCAAGCATCAACAAGCGGGTGGACCGTTCGTCCGTGGGGTCTTGCGTGTTTCGGCGGAAAGCGCCCGGTGAGAACGGTGGAAGGCGCCCAGGTGGAACGGTGAAACCGCCCACCCGCTTCGGTGAATTCGCCCACCCGTAGGAGTGGTGGAGCCTCGGTCCGGCCCTGAGATTGGCATCGACACTGATCCCCTGACAGTCTCGGGCAGGGGAGATGGGGATGCCGCGAGCGAGGTCGGACATGCGACGGAGCAGGGACGTTCTGCGTCTGCGGGATGAGTTCGGCGCCAGCCAGCGGCATGACGCTCGACCGTGCCCTCGATCACGTCATCAACGAGCCGAATTTCCGGATCCACACCGAACGTGCGGCCGCGCAAGATGGCCAAAGTCGGGTTCAGATTGCACGCACGTGACCCCAGGCAGGGATTCCGATCGCCGCGCCGCCAGGGCTGACCGTCACCGGGAAGCGGGACGGTCCGGTGCGGCGGTGCCGGGCGGCGTCTCCTCCGCCGGAACCGGGGTGCGGGGCGGGTCGGCCAGCGCGGCCGGCGCGGTGTCCGTCGGCGGAGCGGGCGCCCGGCGCCCCCGCCTGGTGGTCCC
>JAEZHQ010000499.1 GCA_023416455.1 Pseudomonadota bacterium
CGCCGGCACCGCCGGCGGCCGGTCGGCGGCCGGGCGCCTGCCGACCAGCGGCACGGCGACGGAGAACACCGACCCCCGTCCCGGCTCGGAGGCCACCGCGACCGGGTGGTCGAGCAGCCGCGCCAGCCGCCGCACGATGGCCAGCCCCAGCCCCAGCCCCTGGTCGCGGTCGCGCTCCGGGTTGCCGACCTGATGGAACTCCTCGAAGATCCGGTCCTGCTGGTCGGCGGGGATGCCGATGCCGGTGTCGTGCACCTCGATCAGCATCATGGCGCCGCGAACGGTGCAGGCGATGCGGACGCCGCCCTCCTCGGTGTAGCGGATGGCGTTCTCGACCAGGTTGCGCAGCATGCGGCCGAGCAGGATGCGGTCGCTGCGCACCACCCCGGCGCAGGGGGCCGTCTCCCAGGCGATGCCCTTGGACTCGGCCACCGGGACGAAGGCGGCGGAAAGGCGGCCGATGACCTCGGCGACCGGAAACTCCTCGATCTGCGGCACGACGACGCCGGCGTCCAGCCGCGACACGTCGAGCAGGCTGTCCAGCAGTTCCTTCAGCGTGTCCAGCCCCTGCTGAAGGCGGTCGAGCACATGGCGCCCCGGCCCGTCCCGCACGTGCAGCCGCAGCGCGCCGGCGAACAGCAGCATGGATTGCAGCGGCTGGCGCAGGTCGTGGCTGGCGGCGGCCAGGAAGCGGCTCTTGGAGCGGTCGGCCTCCTCGGCCCGCTGCTGGGCGCGGCGGATGTCGTGGACGTCGGTCGCGGTGCCGATCCAGGCGACGATGCGGCCGTTCTCGCGCAGCGGCACCACCCGGCAGAGGTGCCAGCGCCACGCCCCGTCGAAACGCCGCAGCCGCATCTCGTACCGGTAGGGCTCGGCCGCCGCGATGGACGCCTCGTGCAGGGCACGGACGCGGGCGCGGTCGTCGGGATGCAGCTCCTCCCACCGGCTCTCCTCGGTCGGCGACCGCTCCGTGTAGGCCCGCCAGGCGGCGTTGAAGAACTCCAGCGAGCCGTCCGGCCGGTTGATCCACATGAGCTGCGGGGTGTGCTCGATGAGCTGGCGGGACCGCAGCTCGCTGGCCCGCAGCGCCTCCTCGGCGCGCTTGCGGCCGGTGATGTCGCGCGACATGCCGACCACCCCGATCACCGCGCCGGCGGCGTCGCGCAGCGGCATCTTGGCGGTGATGTAGGTGCGCACGACGCCGAGGTCGCGGTCGGGCAGTTCCTCCTCGACCGTTTCCTCCCGCTCCGACGCCATCAGCCGGCGGTCGGAGTCCTCGATGCGCCGGGCGGCCTCCGGCGGGAAGAGGTCGGCGTCGCGGCGCCCGACGACCTCGTCCCGGTCCCGCCCGACCACCCTGGCGACGGCCGAGTTGACCACCGTGTAGCGGCCTTCCCGATCCTTGGCGAAGATGGGATCGCGCGTGCTCTCCAGGATTCCTTCCAGAAGGGCGAGGCTCTCGCGCAGCCGCGCCTCGGCCTCCAGGGCGGCCCGGCGGGCGGCACCCGCCTCCAGCTCGTGCATGACGAGGGCGGCGAAATCCTCCAGGTCGCGCCGCTCCGCCTCGCCGAGGCCGGGGTGCGGCCGGACGTCGAGGATGCAGAAGGTGCCGAGGATCAGCCCCTCCGGACTCTTCAGCGGCGCCCCCGCGTAGAAGCGCAGGCCGGGCGGCCCGGTCACCAGCGCGTTCCCGGCGAACCGCTCGTCGCGGGTGGCGTCGGGCACCACCATCACCTGGTCGCCGAGAATGGTGTAGGCGCAGAAGGAGAGCCGCCGCGGGATGGCGCGCGGCTCCATCCCGCTGCCGGCCTTGCTCCATTGCCGCGCCTCGTCGACCAGGTTGACCAGCGCCATCGGCACGCCGAAATGGCGGGCGCCGAGCCGCGTCAGACGGTCGAACACGGGTTCCGGCGGCGTGTCGAGCACACCGTAAGCCCTGAGCCGGCCGACGCGGGCGGGTTCGTTCAACGGCCATGGAGGCTCGGCGCTGCTCAAGGCTGCCCCTTGTCCGGTGGTGCGATGCCCCCGAATCCTAGCAACATCGACACAAGGCCGAATGGGTTCTTACGGACAGGACGCCGGCGCGAACCGGCGCCGGGGCGACGGCGGCGCGTTTGGCAGGCTTGCGCTCCAGCCGCGTCGCCGCCCGGCATCGAGCCGCATCGTCCTGCCGCCTGCCCGCCGCCGACCGCGGCCGGACGCGCGGCGGCCTCCGGCCTCATCCCGCGTGCCGCGCCAGGGCTTCCGACTCCGCGTCCGCCGGACCGGACGCCGGGATTCCGAGCTTCGCCGCAAACTCGCCCAGCGTTTCCAGGCCGCTGACCTCGATGCGGGGCAGCCGCATGGGATCGCCCCACACGCTGGCGGTGCCGTGCTCCACCGAGAAGCCGCAGTCGAACCCCGCCTGGCGCATGGCGACGCGCACCGTGCCGTCCTCGTCGCCGTAGGGGTAGGCGATGGCCGTCACGTCCGCCGCGATCTCCTCGGCCAGGCGCCGGCGCGAGACCGCCGCCTCCCGGATCAACTCCGCCGACGACAGGCTGGTCAGCGGCCGGTGGCTGGCTCCGTGCGCGCCGAAGTCCATGCCCTCCGCGTGGAGGCGGCGGACCTCGTCCCAGGACAGCAGCGCCGCCGGATCACCGCCGTACCGCGCGTCCCAGCCGGCCACCGTGCCGACCGCGTCGGCGACCAGGAACGTCGTCGCGGTCATGCCGTGCCGGCGCAGGATGGGCCACGCGTGCTCGCGCAGGTCGCGATAGCCGTCGTCGAAGGTGATGAGCACCGGGCGCCCGCGGACCGGCGTGCGCATCATCAGGTGCCAGTGCCACTCGTCCAGGCTCAGCGCGTGGAATCCGGCGCGCCGCAAGACCGCGAGCTGCGCGTCGAACCGCTCGGGCGTCACGCGGTAGCGCGCGAGCGCGGCCGGGCCGGCCGGCGTCACCCGGTGGTACATGAGGATGGGCACGCGCGTCGCCCACCCGGCCCGCACGGGCGTGGTGCCGTCCTCCCGCCAGCGGACCTGCCGCGCGATGCCGGGCGGCAGCGGATCGCGCAGCGGCACCTCGCGCACCTCCGGCG
>JAEZHQ010000536.1 GCA_023416455.1 Pseudomonadota bacterium
ACGCCGGGGCGGCGGAGCGGCGGCAGCAGCGCCAGGCCGGCGCCGAAACCGCCGAGATGCGCCGCCCAGGCCACATCGTCCAGACCTGAGCCGGGGGCGGGCGGCGCCAGGGTGAGGGCCAGGTTGATCGCCAGGAAGCCCCCCACCACCAGCCAGGCGGGCACGCGCGGCCCCGGCGACACGCCCAGCGTGGCCCGCGGGTGGAGCAGCAGGAAGGCGCCCATGACGCCGCAGATCGCCCCGCTCGCCCCCACCAGGGGCGCCATGGCGTCGGCCGCCAGCGCCCCCTCCAGCAGGGCGCCCGCTGCCGCGCAGAGCAGGAAGAACAGCGCGTAGCGCCAGTGCCCGAGCGCCTCCTCGACGGCGTCGCCGAAGGCCCAGAGCACCACCATGTTGCTGACCAGATGGCCGGGGTCGCCATGCACCAGGACATGGCCGAACAGCCCGCGCCACACCGCCGCCGTGGGCAGCGGCCCGGCCAGCTCCACCGTCCCGTAGAAATAGGCCGGCACGAAGGCGAAGGGCTCCGGCGGCAGCCCGAGGACGAAGGCCAGCGTGCAGGCCATGATCAGCCCCCGGTTCACGACGGCGACGGCGCCGCGCCGAAATGGCCGTTCGTGCTGCATCGCCACCGCCATGCCCCCGCCTCCCGCCGCCACGCACCCGCCCCACTCCGATATGGTGACGCTGGCGCCTTTGCCCAGCCGGTGCCCAGCCGGCGCGGTGCGGCCCCGTCGGGGGGTGCGGAGCGGAGGATCTACGCCTCACGGCCGATTGGTCGAAACCCCGCCGGATGGCACAGTTCTCCTCCGCCAAGATCAAGAACGGAGGTTTCGCATGACCGGACGCCTGGATATGGAGCGCCGCGGCCGCGTTCTGGTGCTGACCATGACCGATCCCGCCAACCGCAACGCGCTGGGAACCGCGATGATGGCGCGGGGCCGCGATGCGCTGGACGAGGCCGTCCACGACGACAGGATCGGCGCCCTCGTCCTGACCGGCGCCGACGGCGCCTTCAGTTCGGGCGGCCATCTGACCCGCCTCTACGACCACGCCGCCAAGTCCCGCTCCGAGAACCGCAACGCCATCGAGCAGTTCCACGGCTGGGTCCGCATCATGCGCGAGTGCCCCAAGCCCATCGTCGCCGCGGTGGAGGGGCCGGCGGCGGGGGCCGGCTTCTCCCTGGCGCTGGCCTGCGACCTGATCGTCGCGGCCGAGGACGCCTCCTTCCTGACCGCCTACGCCAGGGTCGGGCTGAACGCCGACGGCGGCGCCTCCATCTCGCTGGCCCGGGCGCTGCCGCCGCAGCTCTACGCCGAGCTGATGCTCGACGCCGGCCCGGTGGATCCCCGGCGCCTGCACGCCTTCGGAGTCGTCAACCGGGTCGTGCCCAGCGGCCGGGCGCTGGAGGAGGCGGTCGCCTGGGCGGCCCGGCTGGCCGACGGGCCGACCGCCGCCATGGGCCGCGCCAAGCGGCTGATGGAGCTGGCCTACGGCAGCTTCGCCACCCAGCTCGCCCGGGAAAGCGACCTGTTCGTCGAGGCCCTCCACCACGCCGAGGCCAAGGAGGGGATCACCGCCTTCTTCGAAAAGCGCCCGCCCGCCTTCCGCCGGCACTGACCGGGCGCCGGCGCGATGCCGTGGCCCCTCCCCCCTTGCGGGGTCACGGACCGTTGGCGCGGCGTTGCAGGTCGGGAGCCGGGCGGGCGTAATGATAGCCCTGGAGGAGATCAACCCCGGCGTTCACCGCCAGGGCGTGCTGTTCGGGGGTCTCCACCCCCTCGCAGACGACCTCGCCGCCCAGGTCGTGGATGATGCCCACCAGCTTGGGGAGGATCAGCCGGGCCCGGGCGTTTGAGGTTGCCTCCAGGATCAGGCTGCGGTCCAGCTTCACCACATCCGGCGACAGCTGCCACAGCCGGTCGAAGTTGGAGTGGCGGCAGCCGAAATCGTCGATGGCGATGCGGTAGCCGCGCTTCTGGTAGGCGGTGACCGCCTCGGCCAGCCGTCCCAGGTCGTCGATTCCCGCCTCCAGGATCTCCAGCACCACCTGGGCCGGCGTCAGCCCGCAATGGCCGAGCAGGGTCTCGAAGGCGGCGCCATGGGTGCCGCCGTCGACGCTCAGCAGGTGGCGGGCGTTGACGTTGAGGAACAGCAACTCCCCCGGCCGCGCCTGCCCGGCGAAGTTGACGGCGTGCACGGTGCGGCACAGCCGGTCGAAGCAGACGATGTCCTCGGGAGTGGCCGGCCGCTCGAACGCCTCCTGCGGCGGGATCGCCGTGCCGTCCCCGTCGCGCGCCCGCAGCAGCGCCTCGTAGGCCACGGGCCGCATGGTCCGGGCGAGGAACAGCGGCTGAAAGGCGCTGTGCAGCTGCATCCCGTCGTAACACCCCTGCGCCCGCCCCCGCTCGATGCGCAGGGCACAGTCGGCGGCCGACGGCCGGCCGTTCCAGGTGGAGACGTGCGCCAGCAATCCACTGAATGGATCGGTTGTTTCCTCGGCGACGGACAGGGCGGAACTCATGCAGGCGACCTCGCTTGCGGCCGTAAAGAACACAACGGCGTGATGTTATGTGAATTATTGCACGGAAGAAACATGCGATCCAGGAGATCCTGACCGTTCCGCCCCTTCCCCGCCTGCCGAAGGGGCGGAGCAAGGGATTGACATATATTGGTATTCCTCATTCCTCCCCGGCACCGACGGCGGGACGGAGGCGGGATGGCATGGGGCGAGGCCGTTCTTTATCCGTTCCCCGCGCTGCGCTATCCTCCACGTCCCCGACCGACAGCCCGTTCCGCCCGTCCGCACCGGCCAACCCGACCCAGGGACATGACGCCGCCCCCCGCACCGCCGCCGATCCCATCCCCGAAGGACCGGGCATCCACCCTCCTGCCGCCCAACCTGGCCGGCTGGTTCCGCTCGCGCGGCTGGACGCCGCACGACCACCAGCTCGCCATGGTCGAGGCGGCGCAGGCCGGGGAGAGCGCCCTGCTGGTCGCGCCGACCGGCGGGGGCAAGACCCTGGCCGGCTTCCTGCCGTCGCTGATCGAGTTGGCGGAACGGCCGCGCGAGGGGCTGCACACGCTCTACATCTCGCCGCTGAAGGCCCTGGCGGTGGACATCCAGCGCAACCTGGAAATCCCCGTCGCCGAGATGCGGCTGCCCCTGCGCATGGAGACCCGCACGGGCGACACGCCCGAGGCCCGGCGCCGGCGCCAGCGGACGCACCCGCCGCAGCTCCTCATGACCACGCCGGAGAGCCTGGCCCTGCTGCTGTCCTACCCGGACGCCGGGCGCATCTTCGGTACCCTGCGCTGCGTCATCATCGACGAGCTGCACGCCCTGGCCGGGACCAAGCGGGGTGACCTGCTGGCGCTGGGGCTGGCCCGGCTCGCCCGGCTGGCCCCGGCGGCGCGGCGGGTCGGGCTGTCGGCCACGGTGGCCGAGCCGGCCCGGCTGCTCGACTGGCTGTCCCGCCGCGGGCGGTTCGACGCCGCGGGGGGCGCGGTGCGGCTGGTCACCGGCCGCTCCGGCGCCCCGCCCGAGCTGGAGATCCTGGTGACCCGCGAGCGGCTGCCCTGGGCCGGGCACCTGGCGGTGCACGCGCTCTGCGAGGTCTACGCGCGCATCCGCCGCCACCGCACCGCGCTGGTCTTCGTCAACACCCGCGCCCAGGCCGAGCTGGTGTTCCAGGAGCTGTGGCGGCTCAACGACGACGGCCTGCCCATCGCGCTCCACCACGGCTCGCTGGCGGTGGAGCAGCGCCGCAAGGTGGAGGCGGCGATGGCGCGCGGCGCCCTGCGGGCGGTGGTGGCGACATCCTCGCTCGATCTCGGCGTCGATTGGGCGGCGGTCGACCTCGTGGTGCAGATCGGGGCGCCCAAGGGGGCGAGCCGGCTGGTCCAGCGCATCGGCCGCGCCAACCACCGTCTGGACGAGCCGAGCCGCGCCCTGCTCGTCCCCGCCAACCGCTTCGAGGTGCTGGAGTGCCGCGCCGCCGTCGACGCGGTCGCCGCCATGAGCCTGGACGGCGAGCCGCCGCGGCCGGGCGGGCTCGATGTGCTGGCCCAGCACCTGCTGGGCATGGCCTGCGCCGGCCCCGTGCGCCCGGACGACCTCTACGCCGAGGTTTGCTGCGCCGCCCCCTACGCCGAACTGCCGCGCGGCCAGTTCGACGACGTCCTCGACTTCGTGGCGACCGGGGGCTACGCGCTGGGCGGCTACGAGCGCTTCCGCCGGCTGGCCGCCCGCGAGGACGGGAGCCTCGCGGTGGCCGGCCCGGCGGTGGCCCGCCGGTACCGGCTGAACGTCGGCACCATCACGCAGGAGGCGATGCTCCGCGTCCGCCTCGACCGCGGCCCGGTGCTGGGCGAGGTGGAGGAGCATTTCATCCAGGGCCTCACCCCCGGCGACCGCTTCGTCTTCGCCGGCCGGCTCCTGAAGTTCCTGGGCATCCGCGACATGGAGGCGCGGGTCGCCAAGGGCGGCCGGGGCGACCCGAAGGTCCCCGCCTACGCCGGCGGGCGGCTGCCGCTGACCACGGCACTGGCCGACCGGGTGCGCGGGCTGCTGGCCGACCCCGGCGGCTGGCCGGCGCTGCCCGAGGATGTGCGGGAATGGCTGGCGCTTCAGCAGCGCCGCTCGGTGCTGCCGGGGCGGGACGGGCTGCTGGTCGAGACGTTCCCGCGCGGCGGCCGGCGCTTCCTGGTCGCCTACGCCTTCGAGGGGCGCAACGCCCACCAGACGCTCGGCATGCTGCTGACCCGGCGGATGGAGCGGGCGGGGCACGGCCCGCTGGGCTTCGTGGCGACCGACTACGCGCTCGCGGTGTGGTGCCTGCGCGACCCGGCCGGGGCCGGCGCCTCCGCTGTCGGCGCGCTGTTCGACCAGAACATGCTGGGCGACGACCTGGAAGCCTGGATGGAGGAATCCGCCATGCTGCGGCGGACTTTCCGCAACGTGGCGCTGATCACCGGCGTGATCGACCGGCGCCACCCCGGCCAGGAGAAGACCGGGCGGCAGGTGACCTTCAGCTCCGACCTCATCTACGACGTGCTGCGCAAGCACGACCCCGGCCACGTTCTGCTGCGGGCGACGCGGGCCGATGCGGCGGGCGGCCTGACCGACGTCCGGCGCCTGTCGGACTTCCTGGCGCGGGTGCGCGGGCGGATCACCCTCAAGCCGCTCGACCGCGTCTCGCCCCTGGCGGTGCCCGTCATCCTGGAGATCGGCCGCGAGCGCATCGACGGCAGCGCCACCGACGAACTTCTCGAACAGGCGGCCCGCGCGCTGGTGGAGGAGGCCATGCCGGAGGCCGGGCCGCCGGCCGGCCGCCAGGGCCGCCTGGCTTTGTGAGACCCAGTGAGGTGAGACCGCCCATGGACCACGGCGCCGCCGTCCCCATCGCCCTGTGCGGCGCCACCCTGGCCGCCGATCCCTCCGGCGCGCTGCTGTGGCCGGCGGAACGCGCGCTGGTGGTGGCCGACCTGCATCTGGAGAAGGGCTCCGCCTTCGCCGCGCGGGGCCGGCTGCTGCCGCCCTACGACACGCGGGCCACGCTGGAGCGGCTGGCCGCCCTGGTCGAGCGGCTGCGTCCGGAGCGCGTTCTCTGCCTGGGCGACAGCTTCCACGACCGCGACGCTGCCGAGCGCATGGAGGCGGGGGACGTGGCCCGCCTCCATGCGCTGACCGGCCGGGCCGACTGGCTGTGGATCACCGGGAACCACGATCCCGACCTGCCGGCGGGCTTGGGCGGCCGCGTTGCCGCCGAGCTGACGCTCGGCCCCCTCACCTTCCGGCACGAGGCGGTGCCGGGGGCGGTGGGCGAGCTGTCGGGCCACCTGCACCCGGTGGCCGCCCTGCGGCTGCCGGGCCGGCGGGTGCGGGAGCGCTGCTTCGCCGGCGACGGAACCAGGCTGATCCTGCCCGCCTTCGGCGCCTTCGCGGGCGGGCTCAACGTGCTCGACCCGGCGGTGTCCGGGCTGCTCGGCCCGCGCTTCGAGGTCCATCTCCTGGCCCGCGACCGCGTCCACCGCTTCCCGTGCGCCCGCCTTTGCCCCGATCCATGATTCCGTTCCGAAAGACGTGCGTCGCGGACAGGCTGCGGCCGGCGCGCCCGGTCATCGGCGCCCAGGCATCGCTGGGCGCACGAAGAAAAACCCCCGGCCTTGCGGGCCGGGGGGCGTAGGCGGGCTGCCCTGGGCCGGGGACGGACGCCCCCGGCCGCGGGAAGACCTTAAACGGTGAGGACGGAACCGGTGGACAGCAGGTCGGTTCCGCGCTCGATGATGCCGACCAGGGTCAGCTCGGCAGCCTCGATGGTGACGTTGTTGTTGGCTTCCGCGAAGTAGTAGACGTAGCTGGAGGTTGAACCACCGGCCGTCCAGTTGACCACGAGCACAGCATCGTCATCGTCGGCTCCGCTGGTGGCGATACGCTCGTCCAGGTAGGCCGCCAGGGCGGTCAGGGTGCTCGCCGTCAGGTCGGCGGTGGTCAGCGTGGCAGTCGGCGTGTAAGCCGGAGAAGTAGTAGTATTGGTGAAGTTCCCCACGGCGCCGTTGAATGCCAGGTAATAGACACCGTTATCGGCGAGGGTGAGGCTGTCGTTATCTCCCGCCGCCATCCCCGCAGTCTGCTCGACAAGGGCGCCGCCGAACAGCTCGTCCACGTCGAGCTTGTCGGTGCCGACGACGAAGTCGGTGATCCGGTCGACCCCGTTGGTGGCGGCCGCGTCGAACAGGAAGATGTCGGCCCCCTCGCCGCCGGTCAGCACGTCATTGCCGGCACCGCCGGTGATGGTGTCGTCGCCGAGGCCGCCGGTGATGGTGTCGGCCCCGATCCCGCCCAGCAGGCTGTCGTTGCCGGCGCCGCCGTCGATCACGTCGGCACCGTTGCCGCCGTTGATGGTGTCGGCCGCCGTGCCGCCGGTGATGGTGTCGGCCCCGGTGCCGCCGGTCAGCTTGTTGCTGCCGGTCAGCGAGCCGGTCACGGTCATGGCGACCGTCGACTGCGAGGCGTCGACCCACACCTCACCTTGCACCGTCGAGGCGCTCACCGTCGCCAGCTTGGTCGCGCCGATGATC
>JAEZHQ010000574.1 GCA_023416455.1 Pseudomonadota bacterium
CCGCCGCACAAGCCGGCCGTCGCCATGCTGCCGCCGCCGGACCTGCCGCCGCCGCCGGCGCCCGGCGGCACCCCGCTGTGGCAGAAGAACGCGGTGCCGGCGCGGATCCCGGGCGACCGGCCGGCGATCGCCATCGTCATCGACGACATGGGCGTGGACCGCAAGCGCTCCGGCCGGGTGGCCGCGCTGCCGGCCCCGCTGACTCTGGCCTGGCTGCCCTACGCGCCGGACCTCCCCCGGCAGGCCCGCGCCGCGCGCGCCGCCGGGCACGAGCTGATGCTGCACCTTCCCATGGAGCCCAGCGTGCGGGCCGACCCCGGCCCCGCCGCGCTGCTGGTGTCGCTGGACAAGGCGGAAATCCTGCGGCGGACGCGGGCGGCGCTCGCCAGCTTCGACGGCTATGTGGGCGTCAACAACCACATGGGCAGCCGTTTCACCGCCGATCCCGCGGCCATGGCGCCGGTGATGGGCGAGCTTGCCCGCCGCGGCCTGCTGTGGCTGGACAGCCGCACCACGCCGCGGAGCGCCGGCCCCGGCCTCGCCCAGGCGTTGAAGATGCCCTTCGCCGGGCGCGACGTGTTCCTGGACAACGAGATGACGGTCGCCGCGGTGCGCGCGCAACTGGCCAGGACGGAGCAGGTGGCGCGCCAGCAGGGCGTCGCCATCGCCATCGGGCATCCGCACGACGCCACCATCGACGCCCTGGCCGCCTGGCTGCCGGACGTGCAGAAGCGCGGCTTCGCCCTCGTTCCCGTCAGCGCCGTGGTGCGCGCCCGCACCGCCGGCGGCTGATACCCTCGCGCACAGCAAATGGGCGCGCACAGCAAATGGGACGGCCGGTCATCGACGCCGTCATGCACCGGCCGTTCGAGCGTCCGCCCCGCACCCTTCGGAGAAGAGGAGACTTCCATGGCTGACACGTACAAGGTCGACGGCATGACCTGCGGCGGCTGCGCCCGCTCGGTCACCAACGCCATCCTCAAGCAGGCGCCCGACGCCAGGGTCGCGGTCGACCTGGAGGCGGGCACCGTCTCGGTGGAAGGCGGCGTCCCGGCCGAGACGGTCCGCCGGGCGGTCGAGGCCGCCGGCTTCGACATCGTTGGCCAGGGCGGGGCCGGCCAGGGCGGGGCCGGTCAGGGCGGCGCCTGACGACCGTCCGCGTCAGGCGGGCTGAGCGGAGCGGCGCACCCGCCGCCGGCGGATCAGCAGCAGGCCGCCGGCCCAGGCCAGCGACATCAGGAGGGCGGCGGCGAGGGCGGCCGCCCGCCCGAACGGCTCGGCCATCAGGTTGGCGGTCAGCAGCGACAGGGCGAATCCGGGGTTGGCGACGAGCGCGCTGCGCATCGCCGCGGCGACCGCGCCGCCGCCCATCCGCCGGTGCAGGATGACGGTCAGGCTGGTCAGGGCGATGGGGTAGATGGCGGCGATCCCGGTGGCCGACGGGCCGATGGCGTGGCTGAGCGTGGTCACCGCGGCGACCAGCGCGCCGACCAGCGCGGCGCGGGCGGGCACGTCGTACCAGCGCCCGGCTGCCGCCGCCGCGGGAACCGACCCGTGGTGCCCGCGCACCAGGTGGAGGGCCAGCCCGAAGCAGGCGAGGTTCAGCAGGATCGCGGTCGGCAGGGTCCACTCCGCCGCCGCGCGGAAGGCCACCGCCGCCGCGACCCACAGGGCCGCCGTGCCGAGCAGGGTGACGGCCAGCCCGCGGCTTGCGGCGATCCGCACCAGCGCGGCGAGGAACAGGATCGTCGCCCCGTTGCTGACCAGGCTGGACAGGGTGCTGCCGGCGATGAAGGCGTCGTCATGCTCCACCGCCAGCAGCACGTAGGCCGGGCCGGTGGACACCGGCAGGCTGGAGATGACGCCGCCCACGAACGGGCCGGCCCTCTCCGCCGCGCGGGAGGCGGCGACGACGACGACGGCCGCCGCGGCGACCTTCACCAGCAGCGGCAGCAGGACCTCGGCAAGGGGCATGGGCGGCGCGGAATCAACGCGCCGAGGTTTCGCGCACGGTTTCCTCGGCGGCGCGGATCAGCGCCTTCGCCTTGTTGACCGTCTCCTGATACTCGGCCTCCGGATCGCTGTCGGCGACCACGCCGCCGCCCGCCTGGACGTACATCATGCCGTCCTTCAGCACCGCGGTGCGCAGCGCGATGCAGGTGTCCATGGCGCCCGACGCGCCGAAATAGCCGACGCAGCCGGCGTAGACGCCGCGCCGGGCCTTCTCCAGCTCGTCGATGATCTCCATGGCGCGGACCTTGGGGGCGCCCGACACGGTGCCGGCGGGAAAGCCGGCGACCAGGGCGTCCAGCGCATCGTGGCGCGGGTCCAGCTCGCCCTCCACGTTGGAGACGATGTGCATGACGTGGCTGTACAGCTCCACGATCATCTTCTGCGTCACCTTGACCGTGCCCACCTTGGCGACGCGGCCGACGTCGTTGCGGCCGAGGTCGAGCAGCATCAGGTGCTCGGCCAGCTCCTTGGGGTCGCTCAGCAGGTCCTCGGCCAGCGCCTGGTCCTCCTCGGGCGTAGCGCCGCGCCTGCGGGTTCCGGCGATGGGACGGACCGTGACCTTGCCGTCGCGCACGCGGACCAGGATCTCCGGGCTCGACCCCACGATGGTCAACTCGCCGAAGTCGCAGTGGAACAGGAAGGGCGACGGGTTCAGCCGGCGCAGCGTGCGGTAGAGGGCCAGCGGCGACGGCTTGAAGGGAAAGCGGATGCGCTGCGAGGGCACGACCTGGAAGATGTCGCCGGCGCGGATGTAATCCTTCGCCCGCTCCACGATCGCGTGATACTCCTCCCGCGTCGTGTTGGAGGTCCAGGCGAGCGGCAGGCCCGCCTGGGTGCGCGGCTCCCGCCGGTAGGGCAGGGGACGCTCCAGGTCGGACAGCGCGTCGGTCAGCCGCTCCCGGGCGCGGGCGTAGGCGGCCTGGGAATCGACCCCCGTCTCCGGCCACACCGGGGTCACCAGCGTGACCGAATCGGTGTGGCTGTCGAAGATGGCGACGATGCTCGGCCGCGTCAGGATGGCGTCGGGGATGTCCAGCTCGTCGGGGTTGTCGTCGGGCAGCCGCTCCATCAGCCGGACCATGTCGTAGGTCAGGTAGCCGAACAGGCCGGCGGCCATGGGCGGAAGCTCGTCCGGCAGCGCGATGCGGCTCTCCCCGATGAGGGTGCGCAGGCTGTCCAGCGGGGCCGCCGCGACGGGCTCGTAGGCGTCGCGGTCGTAAAGCGCGCGGCGGTTGACCTCCGCCCGCGACCGCCGGCAGCGCCAGACCAGGTCGGGCTTGAAGCCGATCACCGAATAGCGGTCGCGGCGCGACCCGGCGCCGCGCTCGGCCGATTCCAGGAGGAAGCCGAAGGGGCGGCCGTCCGCCAGCTTCATGTAGGCGGAGACGGGCGTCTCCAGGTCGCTGACCAGCGTGGTCCACACCACCTGCGGCCGGCCGGCCAGGTAGGCGACGTCGAAAGCGGTGTAATCGGGCTGGACCTTCACGGGATCGGCCTCAGTTGCTGGCGGCGAAGAACTGGTCGATCCGATCGCGGTGGATCTCGACCGGGTATCGGGTGCGCAGGGCGTTGCCGAACTGCGTCATCACGTCGCTGACCATGCCCTGGCCGACGCCGCTCTCCACGGCGGCGACCGCGGCCTCGGGAGCCGCCGGATCGGCCGGGATCACCTCCTTCAGGCGGGCGATGACCTGGGCGTCGTCACGGGCCCCGGTGACCACGTCGCCGGGCGCGGCGTCGAACAGCTTGCGCACCAGCTCGCCGGTCAGCCCTTCGACCGCGCGGTCGCTGCGGGTGAAGGGCGCGGACGTGGCGGCGGTGGCGCCGGCTTCGGCGGCGATCCCCTGGGCGGCCCCCCCGGCCCCCTGCTTCAGCCGCGCGGCGATCTCCCCGGCGCGGTCGGCCGCCAGCGCGGCGCGCTTCTCGTCCTGCCAGCCGGCGATCACCTGGTCGCGCACCTCGGCCAGCGGCCGCAGGGCCGCCGGGGTCACGCCGTCCACGCGCACGGCGTAGAAGACGTTGCCGGCCCCTTCGGTCAGCGGCGAGGTGGCGCCGGACGCCAGCTGGAAGGCGGTCGCCAGGATTTGCGGCATCCCGGCCAGGTCGGCGGCGGCGTCCTTGCCGTCCGGCGCCTTGCCGCTGCTGTCCACGGCGGCGATCCGCGTCACCGTCAGGCCCTGGGACTGGGCGACCTCGTCCATGGGGGCGCCGCTGGCCAGCTGGTCCTCGACGCGGTTGGCGATGGAATAGACCGAATCGAGGGCCTTGTCGGTTTGCAGCTCGGCCAGGAGCTGGCCGCGCACCTCATCGAAGCTGCGGGTCGAGCCGGGCTCGACCGCGGTCACCGTCAGCACGTGCCAGCCGAGCCCGCTGCGCACCGCCTCGCTCACCGCGCCCGGCTCCAGCGCGAAGGCCACATCGCCCAGCTCCGGCAGGTCGTTGCGGGCGATTCCGTCCAGGGTGACGGGTTCGACCCCGGCGTCCTTGGCGGCGGCGGTCAGGCCCTTGGCCTTGGCCTCCGCGGCGATCGCCTTGGCCTTGGCCTCGTCGTCGACCAGGGCCATCGCGATGGTGCGGCGCTCGGGCGTGCCGAACTCGCCGGCCCGCTCGTCGTAGGCGGCGCGAAGCTCCTCCTCGGAAACCGGGATGTCCTTGGCCAGGGCGTCGGCCGAAAGCCGCGCCACGCTGATGGCGCGGTACTCCGGCGCGGTGTAGCGGACCTGATGGTCCTCGTAGTAGCGGGTCTGCTCGGCCTCGTCGGGAAGGCCGACGTCGCCGATGGCGGCGTTGGGCAGGGTGATCAGCTCGGCCACCCGCTTCTCGCCGCGGAAGCGGTAGAGATCGTCGACCAGCGGCTTGGGCACCGCGACGCCGGCGCCGACCGCCTCGGCCACCAGCGAGCGCCCGATCTCCTGGCGCAGCAGGGCGACGTAGCCGTCCTCGGTCAGGCCGTTGTCGCGCAGCACGCTGCGGAACAGGTTGGCGTCGAACTGGCCCTGCGGGTTGCGGAAGGCCGGCTCCTCGGCGATGCGCCGGCGGACCACGTCGGCGCCGACGGCCAGCCCGGCGTCGCGGGCGGCCTGGTCGTAGAGCGCGCGCTGCACCAGCCCGGACAGGGCCTGGTCGAGCAGGCCGAACTGGCGGGCCTGCTCGGCCGTCAGGTTGCCGCCCAGCATCGGGCGAAGCCGCTCCATCTGGCGGCGGAACTCCTGGTCCAGCTCGGCGCGGTCGATCTCCACCGCGCCGACGTTGGCAACCGTGGTGGAGACACCGCCCCGGCGGACCACGTCCTCGATGCCCCAAACTCCGAAGCTGAGGATGAGCAGCACGAACAGGATCTTGACGACCCACGAACCGGTGAAAGTGCGGATGAACTGGAGCATGGGACCTGGATTTGGAGAGCGCGGGACGCGGCCCGCAAGGCCTGGGCGGGCATGGGGATGCCGCGGCGGCGCATCATAGATAGGGTGGAGAGGGCCGGCAATAACCCATTTCCATCGCCTTTTTTCCCGGAATCCTGCGGCCGGACGGGTGGAAAAGCGGTGATCTCCTTGCTAAGCAGGGGGGCGCCGGCCGCACCGTCCGGCCGCCATCCACGAACACCCGCCGGGAGGACCGAACCACCATGGCCGCACGCCGCAAGCTGATCGCCGGAAACTGGAAGATGAACGGCCTGAAGGCCGACGGGCTGGCCCTGGCCTCGGATCTCGCCGGGCGCCTCAAGGGTGCCGGTGCGGTGCCCTTCGACATGCTGGTGTGCCCGCCCTTCCCGCTGCTCTTCCCGGTCGGCGAGGCCATCGCCGACAGCCCGCTGGCGCTCGGCGGGCAGGACTGCTCCTTCAAGGAGTCGGGCGCCCACACCGGCGACGTCAGCCCGGCCATGCTGGCCGACGCCGGCTGCCGCTGCGTCATCGTCGGCCATTCCGAGCGCCGCGCCGACCACGGCGAGGGCGACGCCCGGGTCGCCGCCAAGGCCGCCGCCGCCCACGCCGCCGGGCTGGTCGCCATCGTCTGCGTCGGCGAGACCGAGGCCCAGCGCGACGGCGGCCAGGCCGAGGCCGTCGTCGCCGCCCAGATCGCCGGCTCGATCCCCGCGGGGGCGACCGCCGCCAACACGGTGGTCGCCTACGAGCCGGTGTGGGCCATCGGCACCGGCAAGACCGCGACCCCTGCCGACGTGCGCGCCATGCACGCCCACATCCGGGCGGCCCTGGCCGGCAAGGTCGCGGACTCCGGCGCGGTGCGCATCCTCTACGGCGGCTCGGTGAAGCCGGGCAACGCCGCGGAGCTGATGGCCGTGGAGGACGTGGACGGCGCGCTGGTCGGCGGGGCTTCTTTGAAGGCCGACGATTTCTGGGCCATCGCCACCAGTTGCCGCTAGCATCCGGCGGCGCTCCGCGGTACAAAGAATGGGCGCGCGCCACGGGCCCCCGAACAAGGTCCGTGGCGCGCTGTTGGTTTGGGCAGCCTAAGGCCGCCTGATGATTGGTCCGGGCGGCTTCCGGCCGCCCGATGTCGGTTCGCGCGGCCCCGGCTGGGGTCTCCGATGACGGGTTCAAGGGAACGGCTTGCATGGAATCGGTGGTTCTGGTCATTCACCTGCTGATCGCGGTGGCGCTGGTCGGCGTTATCCTGATCCAGAGGTCGGAAGGCGGCGGTCTGGGCATCGGCGGCGGTACCATGGGTGGCATGATGACCACCCGCGGGACGGCCAACCTGCTGACACGCACCACGGCCATCCTCGCCGCCTGCTTCATGGCCACCAGCATCGTCCTGGCGATCCTGGCCGGCACCCACACCCGCCCGACCTCGATCATCGATTCGCTGCCTGCGGTTCCGGCGCAGCCGACCGCCCCCGCCCAGCCGGCCCAGCCCGCCCCGCCCGTCGCCCAGTGATACGACGCGGCTCCGATCGGGTTTGAACGAGAGGCGGCCTCCCCGAAGCCGCCTCTTTCCTTTGGGGGACGCATTTCCCGCGCCCCCTCCTCGGGGAACGGATCTGGCTCTCAAGGTCTTCGGACGGACATGACTCGCTACATCTTCATCACCGGTGGCGTCGTTTCCTCGCTTGGCAAAGGCCTTGCGTCGGCGGCGCTGGGGGCGCTCCTTCAGGCGCGCGGTTACAAGGTCCGGCTCCGCAAGCTGGATCCGTACCTGAACGTCGATCCCGGGACGATGAGCCCCTACCAGCACGGCGAGGTCTTCGTGACCGACGACGGGGCGGAGACCGACCTCGACCTCGGCCATTACGAGCGCTTCACCGGGGTGCCGGCGCGCCGCGGCGACAACATCACCACCGGCCGCATCTATTCCACGGTGATCGCCAAGGAGCGCCGCGGCGACTATCTGGGCGCCACCGTCCAGGTGATCCCCCACGTCACCGACCAGATCAAGGAGTTCATCCGCGCCGATTCCGCGGACGAGGACTTCATCCTCTGCGAGATCGGCGGCACCGTCGGCGACATCGAATCGCTGCCCTTCCTGGAGGCCATCCGCCAGTTCGGCAACGAGGTCGGACCCGAGAACGCGCTGTTCGTCCACCTGACCCTGCTGCCCTACATCCCGACCGCCGGCGAGCTGAAGACCAAGCCGACCCAGCATTCGGTGAAGGAGCTGCTGGGGGTCGGCATCCAGGCCAACATCCTGCTCTGCCGCGCCGACCGCCCGATCCCGGAGAACGAGCGCAAGAAGATCGCGCTGTTCTGCAACATCCGGCCGGAGCGCGTGATCGCGGCGCTGGACGTCGATTCGATCTACCAGGTGCCGATCAGCTACCACGAGGAAGGCTTCGACACCCAGGTTCTGGCCTATTTCGGCCTGCCGACCAGGACGCCGCCGGATCTCTCGCGCTGGACCAGCATCGTGGAGCGCGTGCGGCGGCCCCAGGGCGAGGTGACCATCGCCGTCGTGGGCAAGTACACCAGCCTGCTCGACAGCTACAAGTCGCTGGCCGAGGCCCTGACCCACGGCGGCATCGCCAACAACGTCAAGGTCAAGCTCGACTGGATCGATTCGGAGATCTTCGAGGACGGCAGCGCGGTCCAGCGGCTGGAGCACGTGCAGGGCATCCTGGTGCCGGGCGGATTCGGGTCGCGCGGCACCGAAGGCAAGATCCGCGCCGCCCAGTTCGCCCGCGAGCGCAAGGTGCCCTATTTCGGCATCTGCTTCGGCATGCAGATGGCGGTGATCGAGGCGGCGCGCAACCTCGCCAAGATCATCGACGCCGGTTCCACCGAGCTGGGACGGCCGGGCAACCCGGTGGTCGGGCTGATGACCGAATGGATGCGCGGCAACAGCCTGGAACGGCGCATGGAAGGCACCGATCTCGGCGGCACCATGCGGCTGGGCGCCTATCCGGCCAAGCTGGTGCCCGGCAGCAAGGTCGCCGACATCTACGGCACCACCGACATCTCCGAGCGGCACCGCCACCGCTACGAGGTGAACGCCTACTACCGCGAGCGGCTGGAAAGCGTCGGCATGCTGTTCTCGGGCCTGTCGCCCGATGGCGAACTGCCGGAGATCGTCGAGCTTCCCGACCATCCGTGGTTCATCGGCGTGCAGTTCCATCCGGAGCTGAAGTCCAAGCCGTTCGACCCGCACCCGCTCTTCACCTCCTTCATCCGGGCGGCCATGGAGCAGAGCCGGCTGGTCTGACGGCGGGGCCATTCCCCGGTCGGGGTGGCGATGCCTCCCCCGCGCGCGTCCGCTTCCCGTTCGCGGTGTCTATAGTGACGGCGGCGGCCTGCCGAAGGCCGCCGCTTTCCGCACCGAAGGGGAGAGGACATGAGTGAGATCACCATCGACGCCGCCGACGGCGGCCGTTTCTCCGCCTATGTCGCCCGGCCGGCCGCCGGGCCGGCGCCGGGCATCCTGGTGATCCAGGAGATTTTCGGGGTCAACGCGGTCATGCGCGACCTGTGCGACGGCTTCGCCGCCCAGGGCTACACCGCCGTCTGCCCGGATCTGTTCTGGCGCCAGCAGCCGGGCGTGCAACTCACCGACAAGACCCAGGAAGAGTGGAACCGGGCCTTCGCGCTGATGAACGGCATGGACCAGGGCAAGGCGGTGGAGGATCTGAAGGCGACGCTCGCCTGGCTGCGCGGGGCGCCAGAGGGCACGGGGAAGGCCGGTGCTGTGGGCTACTGCCTCGGCGGCCGGCTGGCCTTCCTGATGGCGGCGCGCTCCGACGCCGACGCCAGCGTCGGCTATTACGGCGTCGGGCTCGACGGGTTGCTCGACGAGGTGCCGCGCATCGCCCGGCCGTTGCTCCTGCATGTGGCCGAGAAGGACAAGTTCACCCCGCCCGACGCCCGGGACAAGGTCCTGGAGGCGGTGAAGGCCAACCCGCGCATCACCGCGCTGCT
The DNA here is from genome assembly GCA_023416455.1 of Pseudomonadota bacterium. Classification (GTDB taxonomy): domain Bacteria; phylum Pseudomonadota; class Alphaproteobacteria; order Azospirillales; family Azospirillaceae; genus Azospirillum. The sequence continues at coordinate 9,378 of JAEZHQ010000574.1, forward strand.
CCATCCGGGCGTCGATCATGCCTTCGCCCGGGTCGGCGGCGAGCATTACGACCGCGAGGCGGCCGAGCGCGCCAACCAGCGCACGGCGGCCTTCTTCAAGGAGCATCTGGGCTGAGCGGAACGCCCAAGGGACTCGACAGAGGCCGGCGCCTCCCTCATGAATGGCCGGCCTCCTTCCTCCTTTTGATGCATCTCCCGGAGTCCGCGCCATGACCGCCCCCCGCGCCGTCCAGATCGGCAATCTGACCATCGCCAACGATCGGCCCTTCGCGCTGATCGCCGGTCCCTGCCAGATGGAGAGCCGCGCCCACGCCCTGGAGACGGCGGCGGCGCTGGTGGAGATGACGGGCCGGTTGGGCATCGGGCTGATCTACAAGTCCTCCTTCGACAAGGCCAACCGCACCTCCATCGCCACGGCGCGCGGCCTCGGGATGGACAAAGCGCTGCCGATCTTCGCCGAGGTCCGAGAGCGGTTCGGCTGCCCGGTCATCACCGACGTGCACGAGGCCGGCCAGTGCGCCGCGGTGGCCGAGGCGGTGGACGTGCTCCAGATCCCCGCCTTCCTGTGCCGCCAGACCGACCTTCTGGTCGCCGCCGCCCGCACCGGGCGGGCGGTCAATGTGAAGAAGGGCCAGTTCCTCGCCCCCTGGGACATGCGCAACGTGGCGGACAAGCTGGTCGCCTCGGGCAACGAGAAGGTGCTGCTGTGCGAGCGCGGCGCCAGCTTCGGCTACAACACACTGGTGTCGGATTTGCGCGCACTGCCGATCATGGCGCAGACCGGCTTCCCGGTGGTGTTCGACGCCACCCATTCGGTGCAGCAGCCGGGCGGCCAGGGGACGACCTCGGGCGGCCAGCGCGAGTTCGTTCCGGTGCTCGCCCGCGCCGCCATCGCCGTGGGCGTGGCCGCCGTCTTCATGGAAACCCATGAGAATCCCGACGGCGCCCCCAGCGACGGCCCGAACATGGTTCCGCTGAAGGACATGCCGGCCCTGCTGGAGCGGTTGCAGGCGTTCGACAGGCTGGCCAAGGCGGCCTGACGCATCCTTGGCCGGCCGGTGGCGTCCGCTCACCGCAGTCCGGCGATCTCGTGGACCAGCTTGTCGAGGATGGCGCGGCCGAAGCTCTGCGGGCTGTCGGCCACGGCGACGAAGGCGCCCGGCCCGCCGATGACGCGGTCGGCGAAATAGTCGGCCAGCCAGGGCACCTCGTCGAGGATGACCAGCCCGTTGATGGTGATTCCCTGGGCGACCACGCGCTCGCGGGCGGTCTCGGGCAGGATGCCGATGTTGCTGTAGCCGTTGCCGACGATGTCGATGACGCGGCGCCGGGGGCTGTGGCCGCTGCTGCGGAACAGGTCGGCGGCGGCGAGCAGCGCGCCGCCGATTCCGGTGCTGCCCTGGAGCGGGCTGCGCGGGACGGCGTCGATGGCGGCGGCGAAGCGGTCGGCCCCGCCGCGATCGGCGACCCGCGTCCAGGGGACCAGCGTGCGCAGGGTTCCCGGGTCGGACCATTGAACCAGCGTGACGCCGATCCGCCCGCCGCCGCCGGTGATCGCCTCGACCACCCGGGGGTCGCGGAAGGCGGCGGCGTGCCCCTCCAGCTGGAAGTCGAACAGCCCGTTGTCGATGCTCGTGGAGCCGTCGATGGCGAGCACGAGATCCAGCTCCACCGCCGGCTCCGCCGCGGCAGTTCCCGGGCACAGGAGGACGGCGGCCAGCCAGGCCGCCCGGATCGCGCGCCTTGCCATGGAGAGGCAACGCCCGCCGGCGCCGGACGTTGCGGCGGCACCGGCGCGCCGGGTTACAGGCTGAAGCTCCGGTAATGCAGGGGCGCGTCGGCGGTGCCGCCTTCCGCCGCGGTGATGTCGGCCAGCACCGCGTGGTGCTCGGAGCGGTCGCACACCGGGTCGGCGTTGTCGGCGTTGCCGGTGAGCGCCAGGGCCTGGCAGCGGCAGCCGCCCCAGTCGACCTCCTTCTGGTCGCAGGAGCGGCAGGGGGCCGGCATCCAGTCGGTGCCGCGGTAGCGCTGGAAGGCGGCCGAGCCGACCCAGATGTCGGCGAGCGGGCGTTCCGTCGCGCGCTCGAAGGTCATGCCGGGAATGGTCTCGGCGGCGTGGCAGGGCAGCACCCGGCCGCTGGGGGTGATGTTCAGGAACTTGCGCCCCCAGCCGCCCATGCAGGCCTTGGGACGGCTGGCGTAATAGTCCGGCACGACGTAATCGACGACGAGGCGGCCCTTCAGTCCCGGCAGGCGGGCGCGCACAGCCTCGTCCATGCGCAGCAGCTGCGCGTGGGTCGGCATCAGCGCGGCGCGGTTCTTCAGCGCCCAGCCGTAATACTGCACGTTGGCGATCTCGATGCGCCCGGCCTTCAGCTCAAGCGCCAGGTCGATGAAGGAGACGACGCGGTCGATGTTGTGGCGCTGGACGATGGCGTTGACGGTCAGCGCCAGCCCCAGCCCGGTCACGTCGCGCGCCACCGCCAGCTTCCGGGCGTGGCCGCCGGGATAGCCGCTGATCCGTTCCGCCTGGTCGGCCACGGTGTCCTGGAACCCGATCTGCACGTGCTGGAGGCCGGCGTCGCGCAACCGTTCCAGCCGGTCGCGGTCGAGCAGCACCGCCGAGGTGATGAGGTTGGCGTAGAGGCCGGCCCCCGCCGCGTGCGCGACGAGCCGCTCCAGATCCTTGCGCGCGGTCGGCTCGCCGCCCGAGAAATGCACCTGGATGACGCCCATCTCGGCCGCCTCGTCGAGGATGCGGCACCAGGCGGCGGTGTCCAGCTCGCGGCTCGCCGGGTCGAGCTGGAGCGGGTTGGAACAGTAGGCGCAGCGCAGCGGGCAGCGGTGGGTCAGCTCCGCCAGGATGGCGAGCGGCGGGTCGACCGGGGAGGGCGTGCCGCAATGGGTCATCGGATGAGGAATCCCTTCTCGACCATGTCGGTGAGGGCGTCCAGCACGTCCGCGGCGATCTCCGTGCGCGGCGCGTCGAACTGCCGGCACAGGGCGTCGATGGCCTCGCCGACGGTCGCCGGCGGCGTGCCGGTGCCCGCAGCGGTGGCGGCGCGGACGATGTCGAGCGCCACCTCGTCCAGGATCAGCACGCGCTCCGGCCCCAGCAGCTGCCAGTGCCCGCGCACGCGGTCGTGGCGGAGCAGGACGCCGGGGGCTAGCCGCACCCGGTCGTCCTCGGTCACGGCGGCGGGCGGATCGGCGGGCGGATCGGCGGCCGGCCCGGCCGCTGGCCCGGTCATCGCGCGTAGACCGTCGGTTCCATGTCGTCCGGCACGAAGGCGCCGGGCGGGATGAGCCCGGGCGAGACGTAGGCGTGGTGCAGCGCGTCGAGCTGCGCCCACAGAAGCTCCGTCTTGAAGCGCAGGGCGGCGATGGCCTGCTGCTGCTGTTCGGGCGTGCGGGCGTTGTCGAGCACGTAGGTCAGCCCGAACCTCACGTCGCGCGGGGCCTCGTCGAGGCGCTTGCGGAAATAGGACAGGGTGGAGTCGTTGGCGAATTCGTAGTTGGTCTCGAAGCCGGCAATGCGCTCGCGGTGGATGGCCGGGGCGAACAGCTCGGTCAGCGACGAGGCGACCGCCTCCAGCGTCGTCCGCGTCGAGACGAAGGCGACGTAGGCGTCCACCGCGTAGCGGGTGGCCGGCAGGATGCCGGCGAGCGAGGTCACGTAGTCGCGGTCGAGGCCGAGACCGTCGGTCAGCCGCAGCCAGCGCTCGATTCCGCCGACTTTGCCTTCTTCCCGTTGGGTATCCTCGCCGAAGCCGTCGTGGTCGAGGACGCGCTGGATCCAGGCGCGGCGCAGGGACGGGTCGTCGACCCGGGCCATCAGGGCGAGATCCTTGCGCGGGATCGACACCTGGTAATAGAAGCGGTTCAGCGCCCAGGCCTGGACCTGGCCGCGCTTCAGCGCGCCGCCGTGCAGGAGTTTGTGGAACGGGTGCAGGTCGTGGTACTGGCGTTCGCCGATGGCGTAGAGCGCGCTTTCCAGCTCCTCGCGCGACAGCAGTCTGGTCATAGGGTGAACTCCATCCCGTCGTAGGCGATCTCCCAGCCCGCTGCTTCGGCCGCGGCCCGTTCGGACGAGTCGTCGAGCAGCGCCGGGTTGGTGTTGTTGATGTGCACGAAGACCTTGCGGCGCGCGCCCAGCCCCGCGAAGGCGGCGATCGACCCCGCGGGTCCGGACATCGCCATGTGGCCCATGCGCTGGCCGGTCTTGCTGCCGGTCCCGGCACGGATCATCTCGTCGTCGGTCCAGGTGGTGCCGTCGAACAGGACCAGCGGCGCCCCGCGCAGCCGGTCGGCCAGCCAGTCCGGGAGCCCCGAGCAGCCGGGGATGTAGAAGAATTCGCCGTCGCCCGCGCGGTCGCGCACGCGCAGCGCCACCGTGTCCTCGGCGACCGAGCCGAAACCGGCGGCGGCGGGATCCTCCAGATAGAGCGCGATCTTGCCGGGGACGGCGAAGGCCTCGACCTCGAAGGGCAGGGGGTGGCCGGCGGCGTCGGCGGGGACGAAGGGGCGGTCCAGCGCCACCGCCCGGCGCGGCGCCAGCTCCGGGTTCACCACGCGGAAGACGCTGTTGGCGGCCAGCACCGCCTGCACCCGCTCGGTGGCGTAGATGGCCAGCGGCTGGGATTCGCGCAACGTCAGAAGGCCCGCGACGTGGTCGATGTCGGCGTTGGTCAGGACCGCCGCGCACAGCGGGCTGTGGCGGACCCCGTCCTTCGGGTGCAGGGCGGCGTTGGCCCGGATCTGCTGCCCAAGGTCGGGCGAGGCGTTGAGCAGGACCCACCGGCCGCCGCCGCCGCTGACGGCCAGCGAGGACTGGGTGCGGGGCCGGGCCGCGGGGTCGCCGGCGCGGGCGCGGCGGCAGCCCGTGCAGTTGCAGTTCCATTGCGGAAACCCGCCGCCCGCCGCCGAGCCAAGAACCAGGATCTTCAGCATGGTGTCGTCCCCGGTTGTGACTCGTCGAGGCGATGGGTTTCGCGCAACGGCACGCCCGGCGTCAGAGACGGGCGCAGGCGTAGGCGTTGATCTCGGTGCCGACGGCGATCTCGACGATCCGGGGCTTGCGCCAGGTCTTCATGGTTGGAGTCCTCCGTGTGTGGTGCGGCCTTGAAGGCGATGGTCCGCCCTGCGACGAACACTAGAACGCTACGGGGACCGGGCAAGCGGGTCTATGCGACTTTGGAATGAGGCGACCCGTCCGACCGGATGAGCGCGACGCAACGGGGTGAACCGCGGCCCCGGGAGAGGACAGCGGCCGGCGGTGCCGGCAAGGCTCTGCGGCGACGGCTCGACGCGACGGGCCGGGGTGGGGGCAAGGACCGCCGGCGGCCTTGCATCCCCCCGCGGGCGGGGCTATCAAGCCTTCGCGCCCTTTTCTGCCCGGAAAACGCGCGTAACGCGGAGGAAGAACCGACAATGAGCGCCATCACCGAAATTCACGCCCGCGAGATTCTCGACAGCCGCGGCAACCCGACCGTCGAAGTCGACGTGCTGCTGGAGACCGGCGCCTTCGGCCGCGCCGCGGTTCCGTCGGGCGCCTCCACCGGCGCCCACGAAGCCGTCGAGCTGCGCGACGGCGACAAGGGCCGCTACGGCGGCAAGGGCGTGATGAAGGCCGTGGAGTCCGTCAACGGCGAAATCTTCGACGCCCTGTCGGGGCTGGACGCCTCCAACCAGCGGGCCATCGACCTCGCCATGATCGAGCTGGACGGCACCCCCAACAAGGGCCGGCTCGGCGCCAACGCCATCCTCGGCGTGTCGCTGGCCGTCGCCAAGGCGGCGGCCGAGGAGGCGACTCTGCCGCTGTTCCGCTATGTCGGCGGTGCCTTCGCGTCGCTCCTGCCGGTGCCGATGATGAACATCATCAACGGCGGCGCCCACGCCGACAACCCCATCGACATCCAGGAATTCATGATCATGCCGGTGGGGGCGCAGACCGGCGCCGACGCCATCCGCATGGGCGCCGAGATCTTCCATTCGCTGAAGAAGAAGCTGAAGGACGCCGGCCACAACACCAACGTCGGCGACGAGGGCGGCTTCGCCCCCAACCTCGCCTCGACCGACGAGGCGCTCGGCTTCGTGATGAAGGCCATCGAGGCCGCCGGCTACAAGCCGGGCGACGACGTGATGCTGGCGCTCGACGCCGCCTCCACCGAGTTCTTCAAGAACGGCAAGTACGAGCTGGCCGGCGAGGGCAAGTCGCTGACGCCGGAGCAGATGGTCGCCTACTGGGCCGATCTGGTCGGCCGCTACCCGATCATCTCCATCGAGGACGGCATGTCCGAGGACGATTGGGAGGGCTGGAAGGCGCTGACCGACGCCATCGGCGGCAAGGTGCAGCTGGTCGGCGACGACCTGTTCGTGACCAACCCGAAGCGTCTCGCCGAGGGCATCGGCAAGGGCGTGGCGAACTCCATCCTGGTCAAGGTCAACCAGATCGGCACCCTGTCGGAGACGCTGGAGGCCGTCGACATGGCGCACAAGGCCGGCTACACCGCCGTCCTGTCGCACCGGTCGGGCGAAACCGAGGACAGCACCATCGCCGACCTGGCGGTGGCCACCAACTGCGGCCAGATCAAGACCGGCTCGCTGTCGCGCTCGGACCGGCTGGCCAAGTACAACCAGCTCATCCGCATCGAGGAGCAGCTCGGCGCGGCGGCCCGCTTCGCCGGCCGCGGCATCCTCAAGGCCTGAGACCGGGGCCTCGCCGCGGCGGGGCCTTTCTCCGGCATCCCGGGAGGGGGCCTTCCGTCCCCCTCCACCCATCCGGGGCCGCGATGCCATCGCGCATCGCGCCCCCGCGGGACGCCCGGTCGCATCACCCCGCCAGCGCCGAAATCATCTTGCGGATGGCGGTGGGCTGGAAGCCGCTCTTCAGGTTGTAGTCGTATCCGGTGTAGGCGAACCAGTCCCAGCAGCCCTTCGGGTTGGAGGTCGGCTTGGCGCTCTGCTTGATCTGGGGATAGAGGACGACGATGTTGTTCACGTCGGCCCAGCGGTTGTAGCCGGCGTGCACGGCGAAGGTGTCGCCGATCTTTTCGGCCGACATCTCGCAGCCGTGGAAGGCGATGTGCAGCCGGCACTGCTGACCGCTGCCGCAGGACTCGGGCACGTAGAGATAGCCGTAATCCAGCATGCCGGAGCGGCTCGGGTCGCCGATGAACTCCGTTTGCGAGAAGCGGACCGGCGCCTTGCTGGCCTGCGGCGCGTTCGGGATCCGGGTTCCGGGATAGAGGTGCTGGACGATGGCGCCCGCCTGGTCGTACTGGCAGTTGTTGAGGTAGTCGCCGCCCAGGTAGCTGCACGCCGCGCCGAAATTGTCGGTGATGAAGGCGTGGGCCGCGTCGTCGTTCCGGACGAACCGGATGCTGTCGGCCGGGACCTTCAGCGCCTCGTAGAACTGCGCGGCGGACTCGACGACGGCGCGGTTCACCACGGTATCGTTGGCGCCCGAGAACAGGTAGACGCGCGCCGTCCGCAGGTTGCCGAGGCTGTCGATGGCGCCTGACTTCTCGCGGTACTGCGCGTTCTGGACGAGCTGGCCGAGGTTCGGCGGGCCGGCCGTGATCTGCATGCAGCGCTCCAGCGCGACCAGGGCCGGCGCGGCGCCGGGGATGTTGTCGGCGCAGCCGTAGGGGCCGCCGGCGACCAGCCCCGCACCCGACACGATGTCGGAGTAGGCCACGTGCA
>JAEZHQ010000579.1 GCA_023416455.1 Pseudomonadota bacterium
TGCGCCATCCTCGACGTTGTGGAACGGGACGGGCGCCTCCTGGTCACCGGCACGGCGACCAGCGAGTCGATTCGGCCGCAGATCCAGGCGCTCCTGGTCCAGCATGCGGGCAACCAGCCGCATGGGACGGAACTGCGCATCGCCTCTCCCTACCTGTGCGATCCACTCGCCCTGGTGGAGCCGCTGCGCGCCGCCAACGCCGCGGCTCCGGCGCCCCTGTCCATCCACCTCCTCCCCACCGATGCCACGCTTCGCGGCGGCGAGGATCTGGTGGTCGAGTTGGCGGCCCCGGACTTCCCCATCCACGTCCAGGTCGACTATTACACGGCCGACGGCAACGTCGTGCATCTGCTTCCCAACCCGCTGGAGACCAGCGGCCGGATCGAGGGCGGCGCGCGGCGGCGTCTTGGCGACCGTTCGGCCGGCGGCCGGTTCTGGACCGCCGGCCCACCCTTCGGGAACGAACTGATCGTCGTCGTGGCCGGCGCCGCGCCACTGTTCGCCGTGCCGCGCCCGGAGATCGAACCGGCCGGCTCCTACCTGCCGGACCTGAAGCGCGCTCTTGCCGATGCCGGCGCCCCGGCGCTGGCCGCCGCCCGGTTCATCACCACCCAGCCGCCGTGACCCGCGGCGCGGCCCGCCCCCGCTTCTCGCAGGGGAACCATCCGGGGGCCTCCGGCGCCCCGGTCCTTCGCATCAGGGGCGCGGCGCGAAGCGCGCAATGATGACGGTGATGTTGTCGTTCCCGCCGGCCTGGTTGGCGGCATCGACGAGACGGGCACAGCCGTCCTCCGGCCGCCGCCGGCCCTCCTGGTCGAGGATGCGGGCAATGGCCGCGTCCGGCACCATGCCGTTCAGCCCGTCGGAACACAGCAGATAGAGGTCGTCGGGCTCCAGGCGGTGGACATGGATGTCGGGTTCCACCGTCTCTCCGGTGCCGAGCGCGCGGACGATGATGTTCCGGTGCGGCGCCGCACCCGGCCGGCCGTTGTCGATCCACATCTGGTACAGGCTGTGGTCGCGCGTCAGCGGCTGCAACGCGCCGGCGCGCAAGCGGTACAGGCGGCTGTCGCCGGCGTGGAAGACAACCAGCCGGTCGCTTCCCGGCACTTGCCAGAGCCCGACCACCGTCGTCCCCATGCCGCGTCCCTCGCTGAATCCCCGCTCCTGGTTGAGGGCGTGAATGCGCCGGTTCGCGAGGAGCACGGCGGAACGCGCGGCGGCGGCGGCGGCCCGCACCCTGGGTTCCAGCACGGGGGCCGCCGGGGAAAAGGCCATGATGGACGCGGCGATGGATTCGACGGCCTTGCGGCTGGCCACGTCCCCGCCGGCGTGCCCGCCCATGCCGTCGCACACCAGCGCCAGACCGCTCTCGGGGACGAGGCGCAGGCAGTCCTCGTTGCGCACCCGCATGCGCCCGACGTCGGTCAGCCCGGCGGCGATCATCTCGAAAGCGGCGGTGTGGGGCATCGGACGGACGGCTCCGGCGACGGCGGCTTGGCGGGCGGCAACCGATCATGGCGCAAGGATGGGCAAAGATACAGCCCGCTTTCGGCGACGGCGAAGACCGCTTCCCGGCCTGGCGTTCCGGGGAGCCATGCGTCCGGCTGGAAGCGCCCGGACCTCCAGGCCAGTGCTCGACGTGCGGATTCATGCGTCGGATCGATTCCGATTTTCCGCGATCCGCTCTATGCTGGTCCTCGCGACTGACGCGGGGACGCAAGGCCATGTCCGGAACACTCGGTATCGCCGCCAGCGGCATGCTCGCCCAGACCCGCCGGGTCGAGGCATCGGCCGCCAATGTCGCCAACCTGCGCAGCCGCGGCGCCCTGCCCGACGCGACCGGCGCGGTTCCGGCGGGCAAGCCGGAAGCCTACCGCCCGCTCGGCGTCGCCCAGAGCGAGCAGCGCGCGGGGCCGGCGGCCGGCGGCACACGCGCCGTCTTCACCCCGATCACGCCCGCCTATCTGCCGGAGTATGAGCCCGATGCATCCGCCGCCGACGGGCAGGGGATGGTCGCCACGCCCAACGTCGACCTCGTCCGCGAGCGGGTCAACCAGATCGCCGCCGGCCGGGCCTATCAGGCCAACATCTCCGTCATCCGCACCGAGGACGGCATGATGAAGGCGCTGCTCGATTCGACGGCTTGAGATTTGACGGCTTGAGTGGGCTGGGTCGGCGATGCGGTCGGGGGTGTAGCCGGGGTCCGGGGAATGCGGCCGCCCGGCCGCCCCGATCAGACGCTCACGTCCAGCAAGGTGCCGCGGTGGGGGGCGCCGTAGCCCTGGCCGTTGGTGCGCGCCTGGGTGGCGGCGGCCAGGGTATCGACCGCCTGCCCGCTCTGCGTCGCGTTGCGGGTATCGCGGATGTGGTCCGTCTTGCCGACCGCCTGCGGTGCCTGGAGCGTCTGCGTCCGGACCGTGGCCGTGGTCTGTTGCGCCGCCTGCACCGCCGGAGACAAGGCCATCTGCACCGCCGGTGTGATCGGCGGTTGTGGCTTTGCCACCTGGGGCAGGATGGACGGATTTAACTGCATATTAAGAGAATGCGCCTTCAGGCCGGCGGTTTCAAGGCGTCCTTTGCCATGGTGCCGCGCGCGAAGCGCGAAGCGGCCATGCGCCCTCGCCCGGCCTGCCCGCCGCTCCGCCGGATCCGGGGCCGAGGTTGCGGTGCGGGATAACCATTGTGCACCGCGACATCGCGCCGCATCGCACCGGGCGAAGAATTGCGAATAATTCTTATTATCGATAGCTGGTCCTGCGACGCCCGCGGCGTCGCCAGCCGGAACCCGAACCCGGAAGTGAAGCCGATGCCCCATCCCGTGGATCTGACGCCCTCCCCCTGCGCCCTGGTCACCGCCATGCGCCTGTGGCATTTCGAGCGCGAGTCCTGGTGGACCAGGATGCAGGCGCTCGGCTCCCCCTTGGGGGTGGATGACGGCCGCGATCTCCTGATGTCGCTGGACGGGCTGATGACCGTCCTGGCGAAGCATTCCCTTTGCGACGTCGTGTTGCGTCCGGTTGCCTGCAAGCGCCTGTCGCGTGAGGAGCACGCCTTCGTCCAGGCCGTGGAGTGCGCCGGCGCGCGGGACGAGGACGGGTGCCGCGCGGCGCTGTCCGCCTTCCTCGACGGCGACAACCTGCGTTTCGCCCAGTCGCTCATGACCGGAATCGCCGGCCACCTCACCGCCATCGCCGGCGCCTCCGCCGGAAGCCCGCCGGCCGGCCGCTGCTAACCCCGTCCAGAGGAGTCCCGCAATGTCCGTCTGCCAGTGCTACGACCTCAGCGAGAAGAAGATCCGCAAAGCGGTGGCCGACAAGGGCCTGTCCGACGCCGACGGCGTCTACACCCATTTCAAGGTGGAGCCCTGCGGCGCCTGTCAGGACGACGTGACGGCGGTGGTGGAGGACGAGCTGGCCAGATCGGGCGGCTGACGCGCCGGTGGGACGTCATCGGCATGGGGGGCCGCCATCCCGGCTCTCCCATGCCGGTCACGCCTCCCCGTCCCGGTGACCGATCCCGGTGGCCGATTCCGGCCGGCCTGTGGTCAGCGCGGCTCCGGCTGCTGCTGGGTGATGCAGTGGATGCCGCCGCCGCCGCGCACGATGTCCAGCGCCGGGACCTGTATGACGTCGCGGTCGGGGAAGGCGCGGCGCACCGTGCGGAAGGCGTCGTCGTCGGCCGGATCCTCGAAGGCCGGCATGACCACGCCGCCGTTGGCGATGTAGAGGTTGGTGTAGGACAGCGTCAGCCGC
>JAEZHQ010000603.1 GCA_023416455.1 Pseudomonadota bacterium
TCGAAACCTTCGTCTCGACTGTCTTTGGCATCTGGAATGCTCTCAGGCGACCGCGAGCCGTGCTCCCCGCCGGGGAACCGGTCGCGCAACGCAGCCCTTAAGGCCGCCGCCTGCGCATCCCTTCTCACAACACGGTATCCACTTGTCCAAGAAACCGCAGAGCCGGGAAACCCGGTTCCGCATGACCCGCCGCCCGTCCCGTCCGGGATCGCGCCGCGAAGGCCGGTATTCTGAAGGATCCGGCTTGCGATGTCAAGCCGTCGCTTGTTGCGCCGGCCGTCTTCGTCTTGCCTGATGCCTTCTTGATCTTCCTTGATCTTCCCCTTTCCTTGGCCCGTCGCCGCTTCGTCAGCAGCGCCGCGCCGGGGAGGCGGTATATAGGCCGATCGGATTGGCCACGCAACCGCTTTTTTCAGACCCCGGCTTTTTCCGGCGGGGTTCCTGTCCGGTGGGGATCAGTGGGCGTCGACGCGCAGGATCGCCGGAAGGCCACGCAGGAAGGCCACCCCGACGTCCGTGGCCTCGAACAGGGCGTGGCCCGACTGATCCTGGCTGCGGAAGCGGGCCTCCATGGCCATACCGGCGTTGCGCACGAGGTCGGACAGGTCACAGACGGCCTTCCGGATGCGGGCGCGGTGTTCGACGCGGCTGGTGGACAACGAGCCGTCCGCCACGGCCAGCGTGACGGTCACGGAATGCAGTTCGATGGGCATGAAGACTCCGGGATCGCCGCGGAACGCCGCGGCAGGGTCAGGGGGCGTTCGACGCGCGGACCCCGGAGATCAGTCGTAACGCGGCAGCTTGGACAGGACGATGTCGCCGATCAGGCCGCGCAGCCGGCTGACGGGCAGCTGTTCCACCGGAAGCTGGTTGGTGCGGGCGTAGGCTTCGCAGACGTGCCAGACGACGTCCGGTTCCATCATGATGCAGCGCGCGAGATCATACTCGTCGGCGTTCTGCAACCCGGGCCGCGCCCTTTGGCTGGCCATCGCCGTCTGCACCATGTCATGAGCCAAATGGTGAAGATTCATTGGCAATACCATCTGTTTAATGACCGAACGAGTTAAACCTAACGGATCCGGGCCGCTTACGCAATCCGGTATAGGCCCAACCGCTGTGACAAGGCCGGCACCCTGTGGCGCCGGCCCTTCAACGAACACCTTCCCCGTCCTGCTATTCCCGCGCGCCTCTCATACCGGCGGCGCATGAACACGGAGCGCCGTCCACATCATTTCGGGGCCGCCATCGTCCCCGGCCGGGCCGCCCCGAAACGGGGCAGCAGACCTTGCGCCCGCCGCTGCCAAGTCGCCAGGCCGGACACCAGCCCGTGGGTCCGGGAGGGCCATTGCCACGGGGCGGAGTCGCGGAGGTCGGCGCGCGGCGGGCCGCCGCCCGGCGGCGGGCTTCCAGACGCGCCGGGGGCCAGGGCTCCGGCGATTCCGGCCACCCCCCACCAGGGCGCCTTCACCCCCAGGAAGCCGCCCTCGTGGCCCTTGAGGGTGAGGATCTGGAGGCGCCGGGGCATGCCGGCGATCCGCGCCTGCCGGTGCCGGTCCGGGTCGTCGACGCCCCCTTCCACGACGCGCAGCAGCCGCTCGGTGCAGGGCGAGACCCCGCGCGCGCCGGCATACTGCATCGCCCACACCCGGTCCGGCCAGGGACCCAGGCGGTCGAGCCGCAGGTTCTCCGACACCCCCCACATGGTAACCGAGCGGACGTTCATCAGGATCTCGTCGGTCCAGGACCAGGGCAGCATCCATTCCAGCCGGTGCAGCAGCAGCAGCAGGCCCCGGCTTCCGGCGGCCAGGTAGGGCGCGGTCAGCGCCAGCGTGGCCAGACGCAGGCAGACCGGCGCGCTCCAGGAGGCCGCGTAGCTCCACAGCAGCAGGGCGTCCGCACGCCCCGCCGCCACCGCCTCGATCACCGCCTGCTCCGGCCCGTCGGGGTCGGGGCCGGCGTTCAGCGCCGCCACCGCGTCGGCGGGGATGTCCCGGGCGCGGGCCAGCAGCGGGTTGCTGCCGTCCAGTTCGGCCAGCCACTCCGAGAGGCGCGGGCGCCGGCCGTGAATCCGCCACAGCGAGACGAGCGCGTCGGCCGCCGCGTTGCGCGCCGCCTCCAGCGCACCGTCGGGCAGCGCACCGTCGGGCAGCGCGTCGTAGGGCTGCTCCATGACCAGGGTCTCGGCGGCGAGCCGGGCCGCGTCGGCACGGCCGCTGACCGGAACGAGGCTGAGCCATCCCAGCGCGTCCACGCTCCCATGCCCCGGCCCGATCACGAAGACGTCGCGCCCCAGAACCTCCCGGCGCCATCGCAGCGCGGCGGCATCGACCGGCCGCAGGTCGCCGCCACGGGCGAACAGCAGCGGCCCGCGCCACGTCGCGAGCGCGGTCATCGCCAGGTCGAGCTTGCGGGTTTCCCCGCAGCCGAGCGTGAGCAGATGCCCGCGGGGCACCGCGCGCAGCAGCGGCGCCCGGGCCAGCACCGACAGCCATGGCCCCGGCGTGTCCCCGTCGGCGGCGGCGCCAAGCACGACATGGCTGGCCTCCGTGTCGACGGCGGGCAGGAGATCAGCCAGTTCGGAGGCACGGCGCGCGGCGCGCTGGAAGACGGGCATGCATTCGGGAGGGGATGGCGCACGCGCGATTGGCCACATCTGTGGGCTCCATGGCGGTGTTCGGATGAGCGCGGGAAGGGGCGGGGCCTATGACGGACCCGCATCGCGGCCCCCCGCCCTTCCGCCGAATCGGACGGGCGGCGGTCCGCGACCAGCCTGATGTTTCCATCAAGAGAAAATGTCGCCAGATCAACAAAGGCGAGCGCGGGCCGCCGCATGGTCACCACTTTCGGCCGAGCCGGGCCTTCGGCCAGGCGCCTCCTCCTCGAATTGCCTACCCGGATCGGCGGCAACGGTATAAGTCTATCGGCTCGGCTCCCGGAGGGAGCGGCGGCTCGGCTCCCGGAGGGAGCGGCAACCAGGCTCCCGGAGGGAGCGGCGGCCTGAGCCCGCGAGGGACGGGGCCGGCAACGTCGTGGGAATCGGCTTCACCGATCACCATTTGCCAAGGGCGGGCGGGCGCGACACACTCGGCGTGCCCGGCGGGCCGCCGGACAGACACGGGATCGGACGTGACCATGAAGATCGACGAGTATCTTGGCTTCCGCGTCGGCGACGTCGTCCTCGACCTGGTGGAGCTGACCGTGGGCACGGCGAAGATCAAGGAGCTTCATCTGGTGCCGAGCGACTGGGCGACCGGCCCGACGGCGGTCGCCGTCATGGAGAACGGCGCCGAGCGCTATGTCATCCAGTTGAAGAAGGTCCGCCCGGCGGTGGCGGAGCCGGAGAGCAAGATCGTCCATCTGCGCCGGGACGCCCGCTGAGCCGCCGGCCTGCCGCAGGTCACCGGACGGGCGGCGCCACCCCGCCGGCCAGCGGCACCCGCTCCGCCTTTCCGGAGCCGTCCGGGGCGGCGGCCACGCAGCGGTCCGCCGGCAGGGTGGCGACCGCCACCGTCCCCATCCCCGGCTCGCTGCGGATCTCCAGCCGGCCCTGATGCATCTGCATGATCGCCAGGCTGATCGGCAGCCCCAGCCCGGTGCCGCCCTGGCGGCGCGCCGTCGTGCCGTCGACCTGGAAGAAGGGCTGGAAGATCTTGGGGAGATGCTCGGCGGGAATGCCGATGCCGGTGTCGGCCACGGTGATGCGGATCTCGTCGGCGCCGTCCGCCGCCACGCCGACGCTGACCGTCCCGCCACGCTCGGTGAACTTCAGCGCGTTGGACACCAGGTTGAGGACGACCTGCCGGATCAGCCGTTCGTCCAGCCGCATCGGGAGCATGCCGGCGCAGGGCTCGATCCGCAGGGTGACGCCGCCCTGACGCGCCTGCTCGCGCAGGATGCCCGCGGCCCCCATGACGAGGCGGACGAGGTCGCTGACCGTCTCGTGCAGCTTCATCGCACCGGCGTCCAGCTTGGCCATGTCGAGAACGTCGTTGATGATGGCCAGCAGATGCTCGCCGCTGGAGCGGATGTCGCGCGCATATTCGATCCGCGTGGCCCGCATCCGGGCTTCCTGCTCCGACGCCCAGCCGCCCGGCTCCCCGGCCTCCTGCTCCAGGACCTGGGCGAAGCCGATGATCGCGTTCAGCGGCGTGCGCAGCTCGTGGCTCATGTTCGACAGGAACTCGGACTTCAGCCGGTTGGCCCGCTCCGCCGCCTCCTTGGCTTCGGCCAGCCGCGCCTCGGTCTGCTTGACCGCCGTCACGTCGCGGTGCACGCCGACCAGCCCGCCGCCCGGCATCTCGGCCTGGCTGCTCTGCACCACCGTCCCCGACGGCAGCGTCTGCTCGAAGGAGCCGCCGCTGAGGTGGGCGTTGAGCCGCCAGTCGATCCAGGCCCGCCGCTCCTCGCCCGAGCCGCCGGGCAGGATGTTCGCCGCCGCACGCTCGGCGATGCGTTCGAAGGGCGTGCCGGGGTCGAGCAGGTCGGCCAGATAGGGGAACAGCTCGGCGTAGCGACGGTTGGCGGCCACCAGCCGGTTGGCGGAGTCGAAGACGGCGAAGCCCTCGCTCATGGAATCGAGGGCTTGGTCGAGCAGGCGCTTGGACTGCTGCACCGCCGCCGCGGCGCGTTCCCTCTGGCGGATGTGCAGGGTCCCGGCCAGCACGGCGGCGACCAGGACGGCGGCGATCCCGGCGGAGGCCGCGAGGATTCCCGTCCGCGCCTCGCGCCAGCGGGCGAGCGCCGCCCCCTCCTCCATCTGCGCCACCACCACCAGCCCCTCGTAGAGGGACGGTGCCGCCGCCGCGATGGCCCGTGCCCCGGGGGTGTGGCGGTCGGGGACGAGCGCCCATTGGCCGGTCGCCGCCAGCCGGTCCAGGATGGCAGGCAGGGGCTGCCCGATCCGGCGCGGGTCGTGGGGGACGCTCACCAGCAGATGGCCGTCCGACCGCTCCAGGGACACGCGCAGGCCGGCGATGGTCTGGTCCGGCAGCATGAGCCGGGACAGGTTGGGCAGCGGCAGCTCCGCCACCACCAGCAGCGGCGGCCCGTCACCGTGCAGCCGAAGGACGCGGCCGAGATACAGCGACCATTCCCCGGTCAGCGGGTTGCGCCGGGGATTGCCGACCGCCAGCGTGCCTTGCGCGGCCATCGGGGGCAGGATGGCCTCCACCGGGGGCGGGTGCCGCCGGGTGGCGGCGAGGCCGGCGGCGAGGACATGCCCGTCCCCGGTCAGAACCATGAGGTCGCGCAGCAGGAAGCTCTGGTCGGCCAGCGCGCGCAGGCTGCGGCTCGCCTCCGGCGCAGCGCCCAGCTCGTCGGGGGGCGGAACGACCGCCAGGGCATCCAGGCCGGACAGCAGCGCGTCCGTCTGGAGCAGCCCGCGGTTGACGTTGGCCGCGGCCCCGGTCAGAACCCGCGCCACCGTCCGGCCGGACTCCTCCATGACCTGGGCCCGTTCGCGCTGGATCAGCAGGATCGTGACGGCGCCCTGCACGGCGAGCAGGCCGGCCAGGACGACCAGCAGGGCCGCGAATGCCTGGCGGGACGTCCGCATCCGTCACTCCCCCCGCGCCGGGATCGACAGCAACGGCCCCAGGCTGCCGTTCCAGGCGTCGGCGCAGGAGTCGCCGCAGCGCCGGATCCAGCCGGGCAGGACGGTGCTGGACAGCAGCGCGCGGGCCAGCCGGACGTCCGCGTCGGTGCGACGGACCCGGACCATGCGGCCGACCCGGCCGTGCGGGCAGCCGGCCGCCCCGGTGTTGCAGGCCAGCCCCTCTTCGGTTCCCCGCTCGGCCGCCCGCCAGATCTCCGCCTCCAGCCCGGCGATCTCGGCGCTGAGAAAGTCGCGGACCGCCGGGGCCATGCCCTCCCAGGCATCGCCGTTGGCCGCGAACACCGAGAGGCCCCAGGTCACGGCAAGGTCGTGGATATGGGTGGTCACTTCGTGCAGCCCGATGCTGTTGCCCGAACTGGTGCCGGTGATCGCGCAGTCGACCACGTCGCGCTCGATGGCGACGACGATGTCGGCGAAGGGGGTGATGACCGGCACGGCGCCGAGCGCCTCGACCAGCTCGGACTGCGCGACGCCCGAGGTCCGGACACGGCGGCCCTCCAGGTCGCCCAGCCCGCCGAAGGGCTGCCGGCAGTAGATCACCTGCGCCGGGTAGCTGTAGATGGCGAGCAGCTCCAGCTTGTAGGTCTCGCGCAGGAAGCGCCGGAGGACGGGCCGGTAGGCCTCGATGCCCCGCCGCAGCGCCGCGAAGTCCGGGCTGAGCAGCGGAAGGTCGGCCGCCGCGAGTTCCGGATCCTCGGTCGCCAGGCTGACCAGCAGGGTGCCGAACTGGACGACCCCGAGGCTCAGCAGGCGCAGCATGTCGTTGCCGCGAAGCCCGCTGCGGTCGAAGGGCGCGATGTCCGCGCTGATCCGCCCGCCCGACCGCTCCTTGACCCGCTGCGTCCAGAAGGGGACCTCGTAACGGGTGAACTGGTCGATGCCGGCCAGGCCGCCGACGACGCGCAGCCGCATCTCGGGCAGTTCCGCCACCCCGGCACCGGCCGGTCCGGCAAGGCACAGGGCGCCAAGAGCGGCCACGATCCATAATGACGGCGTGCGCATGTCACCTCTTGGTCAAGCCCCGGGCCATCACCCGCGCCGGCTGCGGCACCGGATTTTTTCACCAGCGCGCTCGTAATCCGGTTCAGAGCCTGTTACGACGCTCCTGTTGTGAGAGTAGACTGACGTCAATTCGGCAGCACGGCCAGGAGAATGTGTTCGATGCGCGATCAACCGCTGACCACCGCTGAAGCCGCCTCGTGGCTGAAATGCACCGAGGACGAGGTTCAGGAGCACCTCCGGACCGGCCGGCTCCGCCTGTTCCAGCCGGGTCCGCAGCAGGCGGCCACGGACGGCCGCCTGTCGCTCAACGCCGTCATCGTCCTGGCCGAGAGCCTGCCGGACGAACGCCGCATCTTCGAGGTGCGCGAGCCGGTGGCGCGCACGGAGTCCGGTTCGTCCGGCCCACGGTCCGGCTTCCCGCCGCGGACGGGCGGCTATGACCAGCGCCCGCCTCCCATCGTCGAACGCCGCACCACGCGCCCCTTCTCGCGCTGAACCGCAAGCCGGCGGCCATCCCGCCGGGGAGGGGCGCGGCGACGGCCGCGCCCGCGGGGGTTCACGCCAGCTCGACGCGCACCGCAAAGGGACCGTCGTCGCCCTGCTGGGCGACGAAGCGGACGTCCTCGCCGTCGGCCACCACATCCAGGCCGGACCGGCGCAGGGTCGCGCGGTCGAAATAGACCCCCACGCCAACCTCCTCGTCCCACGGGTCGATGAGGCCGGACTGGCTGTCCAGATTGTACCAGCGCACGGTTCCGTTCATCAGTTCGGACAGGGCGCCGGGCAGCACGGGCTCGCGCCGCGGCCGCCGCGGACGCTCCTCCGCGAAGGCGGGCGGGCCGGCCTTGGCCTCGCCCGGCTCCGGCGTGCGCTGCCGGCCC
>JAEZHQ010000604.1 GCA_023416455.1 Pseudomonadota bacterium
GCGCCCGGCCACGCCGACGCGGTGCCCGCCCCGCTCGGCCCGCCGGCCCAGCAGCCGCGCGTGGAGGGGCTGGTCGGGGAACGCGACCTGCCGGTCTACACCAGCGCCCAGGGTGGATCCGGAGCGATGCTGATCAGCTACGAGCCGATCGAGTGGGTGAAGCGGCCGGAACCGCTGTTCGGGGTGCCGAAGGGCTTCGCGGTCTATGTCGTGGGCGATTCGATGGTGCCCGCCTACGAGCAGGGCGACAACATCCTGGTCCACCCGACCAAGCCCCCCCTTCCCGGCGACGACGTGCTGGTGGTCCTGGGCGCCGTCGAGGACGGCATGCACGAGGCTATGGTCAAGCGCCTCGTCCGCATGGACAGCCGGCGCCTGCGGCTGCGGCAATGGAACCCGCCGCCCGGCGAGCAGCCGGAGTTCGAGGTCGACCGCGTGGACGTGGCCGGGGTGCATCTGGTGGTCGGAAAGTACAACCGCCGCCGCTGACCGCGGCGGCGGGGCTCTCCCCGTCAGCTCGCCCCCTTCGGTTGCCCCCTTCGGTCGCCCCCTTCAGTTGGCCCCGTCAGTTCGCCCCCTTCAGTTGCCTGGTTCAGCTCCCCGGGTCGGGCACCTGGCCCAGCCGCGCCAGGACCACCGGGCCGTCCCCATCCCCGTCGCCTTCCCCTGTGGCGGCGCGCAACACCTCCACCCCGACGATGCGGCGCCCGCTGGCCAGCATCCGCTCGGCCCGCAGCCGGGCCGCCGCCGCGCCGTCGACCCCGACCGCCGAGTCGGGCTGCAACCCTCCCTTGCGACCGCGAATGTAGGGCTGGCAGAGGAAAAGGGAGCGGGCCGGCATCATGCATCTCCAATACGTTCTTCTTTTGTTCTGCCATGCAACCGCAAGGAAGTCAAGGCGTTCCGTCGGAGCGCGTTTGTAGTTACAACTTGATGTGAGATATGGCTTGACGATATCACATCATAATGTGATGATCCGGCGCCGAGAGCCGAGGGAGGACCCGCATGACCGCCATCGCCACCCGCCCGCCCGTCCCGCATCTCCGGCGCGAGGCGGCCGGGCCGCCCTCCACGGCGGAGGTGCTGTCGCGCCTGAAGGCCGCCCATGCCCGCATGGGCGGCGCCGGCCGTTTCGCGCTGACCCACAGCGTCGGGGCCGAGGTGGACTGCTATCTCACCCACTGGTTCCGGCCGGCCCCCGGCGCCCTGGAGGACTGCCGGCCCGTCGCCTCCGGAACGCTGGAGGCGTGCCTGGAGGCGGCGGAGCGCTACGCCGCCGAACGCGCCGGAACGGCCGGGGCGGCCGGGGCGGCGCGCTGAGCGGCGATGGCTGCCCTCCCCCGCCTCGACCCCGAGGAGCGCGCCGCCGCCCTCGACGCCCACCGCCACGCCCTCGCCCTCAAGGCCGTGGTCGACCGGCTGTTCGAGCGCGCCTCGCCCGACCTGCGCGCGGCGCTGCGCTGGCTGGCCGCCAACGTCGACGACGCCGCCAGCGACCTTGCCGGGCTCATCGCCGACTCCGAGCCACGGGGCCGCGGCTGACCGCGGCCCCGGGCGGGCGTCCGTATCAGCGGTCGCCCGCCGGGCCGGCCAGCGTGCCCTCCCCGCCGACCGGGGCCGCCGCCGGCCGCCGGCTGGAACCGGCCAGGCTCCGCAGCAGGACGTAGAAGACCGGGGTCAGGACCAGCCCGAACAGGGTGACGCCCAGCATGCCGAAGAACACCGCCACGCCCATGGCCTGGCGCATCTCCGCGCCGGCCCCGCTGGACAGCACCAGCGGCACCACCCCCATGATGAAGGCGATGGAGGTCATCAGGATCGGGCGCAGCCGCAGCCGGCTGGCCTCGATGGCGGCGGCGGCGGCGGAGTGGCCCTGCCGTTCCAGCTCGCGGGCGAACTCCACGATCAGGATGGCGTTCTTCGCCGACAGCCCGACCAGCACCATGAAGCCGATCTGGGTGAAGACGTTGTTTTCGCCGCCGGTCAGCCAGAGGCCGGCCAGGGCGGACAGCAGGCTCATCGGGACGATCAGCAGGATGGCCAGCGGCAGCGTCAGGCTCTCGTACTGCGCCGCCAGCACCAGGAAGACGAGCAGGACGCTGATCGGGAAGACCCACAGCGCCGCGTTGCCGGCCAGGATCTGCTGGTAGGTCAGGTCGGTCCATTCGAAGCGGATGCCGCGCGGCAGGACCTCGGCGGCGATGCGCTCGGCCGCCGCCTCGGCCTGGCCCGAGGAATAGCCGGGGGCCGGCCCGCCGTTGATGTCGGCCGCCATGTAGCCGTTGTAGCGCACCACCATCTCCGGGCCGTAGCCGGGGGCGACGGTGACCAGCGAGGAGAGCGGCACCATGTCGCCCCGGGCGTTGCGGGTCTTCAGAAGCCCGATGTCCTCGGCCCGCGCGCGGAACGCCGCGTCGGCCTGGACGCGGACCTGGTAGACCCGGCCCAGCGCGTTGAAGTCGTTGACGTAGAGCGAGCCCAGATAGATCTGCATGGCGTCGAAGACGTCGCCGACCGCAACCCCCTGCTGCTTGGCCTTCACCCGGTCCAGCGCGACGTCAAGCTGCGGCACGTTGATCTGGAAGCTGGAGAAGCTCGGCCCCAGCTCCGGCGCCTGCGCCGCCCTGGCGGTGAAGGCCGCCACCGCCTCGCTCAGCGCCTCCAGGCCGAGCGCGCCGCGGTCCTCCAGCTGCATCTTGAAGCCGCCCAGCGTGCCCAGCCCCATCACCGGGGGCGGCGGGAAGATGGCCACGAAGGCTTCCTTCAGGCCGGCGTAGCGCCCTTGCAGGTCGGCGGCGATGGCCGCCGCCGACAGCTCCGGGCTGCGGCGCTCCGCGAAGGGCTTCAGCGTGACGAACAGGATGCCGGCGCTGGAGCTGTTGGTGAAGCCGTTCACCGACAGGCCTGGGAAGGCGACGGCGCTCTCCACGCCGGGCCGGGCCAGCGCGATGTCGCCCATGGCGCGGATCACCGCCTCGGTCCGGTCGAGCGAGGCGCCGGCGGGGAGCTGGGCGAAGCTGATCAGATACTCCTTGTCCTGGGGCGGGACGAAGCCGGTGGGGACCGCCCGGCCGAGCAGCACGGTGACGCCCAGCAGCGCGGCGTAGACCGCCAGCAGGGCGCCCTTGCGGCGCAGGACGCCGGCGACGCCCCGGCCGTAGCCCTCGGAGCCGCGCCGGAAGACCCGGTTGAAACGGTCGAAGAAACCCCCGAAGACCCGGTTCATGCCGCGGGTCAGCGCGTCTTGCGGCTGGTCGTGGCCGCGCAGCAGCACCGCCGACAGGGCCGGCGACAGGGTCAGCGAGTTGAAGGCGGAGATGACCGTGGAGATGGCGATGGTCATCGCGAACTGCCGGTAGAACTCCCCGGTCAGCCCGGTCATGGCGGCCAGCGGGACGAAGACGGCGACCAGGGTCAGGGCGATGGCGACGATCGGGCCGCTCACCTCCTCCATGGCCCGGTGGGTGGCCTCCCGGGCCGACAGGCCGGCGGCGATGTTGCGCTCGACATTCTCCACCACCACGATGGCGTCGTCCACCACGATGCCGATCGCCAGCACCATGCCGAACAGCGACAGCGCGTTGATGGAATAGCCGAAGGCGAGCATGAGCGAGAAGGTGCCGACGATCGACACCGGCACCGCCAGCAGCGGGATGACCGAGGCGCGCCAGGTCTGGAGGAAGACGATGACGACGACCACCACCAGCGCCACCGCCTCCAGCAGCGTGTGGACGACCGCCTCGATGCTGGCGCGGACGAACTGGGTCGGGTCGTAGACGATGGCGTAGTCGACGCCGTCCGGCATGTCCTCCTTCAGCTCCGCCATGGCCGCGCGGACCGCGCCGGAGATGGCCAGCGCGTTGGCGCCCGGCGCCTGGTTGATGGCCACCGCCACCGCCGGCTTGTTGTTCAGAAGCGACCGCAGCCCGTACTCCGCCGCCGCCAGCTCGACCCGCGCGACGTCGCGCAGATGGGTGACGCCGCCGTCGGGGCTGGTCTTCAGGACGATCGCGGCGAACTCCTCGGCGGTCCGCAGCCGGCCGCGCGCGTTGACCGACAGTTGCAGCGGCACGTCGGGCAGGGTCGGGGCGGCGCCGACGACCCCGGCCGCCACCTGGACGTTCTGCTCCCGGATCGCCGCCACCACGTCGGCGGCGGTCAGGCCGCGCTGGGCGACCTTCTGCGGATCCAGCCAGACCCGCATGGCGTAGTCGCCGGCCCCCCAGAGCTGGACCTCCCCCACCCCCTCGATCCGGCCCAGGCGGTCCTTGACGTTCAGCAGCGCGTGGTTGCGCAGGTAGGTCATGTCGTAGCGGTCGTCGGGCGACAGCAGATGGACCACCATGGTCAGGGTCGGCGAGCTTTTGACCGTGGTGACGCCCAGGCGCTGGACGTCCTCCGGCAGGCGCGGCAGGGCCTGGGCAACCCGGTTCTGCACGAGCTGCTGGGCCTTGTCCGGGTCGGTCCCCAGCCGGAAGGTGACGGTCAGCGCCATGTTGCCGTCGCTGTTGGCCTGCGACTGCATGTAGAGCATGTTCTCGACGCCGTTGATCTGCTCCTCCAGGGGGGCGGCCACCGTCTCGGCGATGACCGTGGGGTTGGCCCCCGGATACTGGGCGCGCACGACGACGGAGGGCGGAACCACCTCCGGGTATTCGGAAACGGGAAGCCGGACCAGGGCGAGCGCCCCGGCCAGGACCAGGGCCACCGACAGGACGCTGGCAAAGATCGGCCGGTCGATGAAGAAGCGGGAAAAGCTCATGACGGGTCTCGCCGGGCCGGGGGCGTCACGGGGCGGCGGCGGCGGCCACCGCCGTCGCCTCCGGGGCGCCGCCCATGGCGACCGTCCGGGGCTGGACCAGGTCGCCGGGGCGTGCGCGCTGGATGCCGTTGACGACGATGCGCTCCCCGGCCGCCAGGCCGCGGGTGACCACGCGCAGACCGTCCCGGAACGGGCCGAGCGCGACGTCGCGGTAGTCCACCCGGCCGTCGTCGGCGACGACCAGCACGAACTTCCGGTCCTGGTCGGTGCCGACGGCGCGCTCGTCGACCAGCAGCGCCTCCTCCGGCGCGCCGCCGCCGACCTGGACACGGGCGTGGAGCCCGGGGACGAGCAGCCCGTCGGGGTTGTCGAAGCGGGCGCGCACGCGGATGGTGCCGGACAGGCTGTCCAGCCGGTTGTCCACATGCTCGACGGTGCCGGCGCGGGGGTAGCCCTCCTCGTTGGCCAGCCCCAGCCGGACCGGGACGCCGGCGGCGTCCTTCACCGGGGCGATGTGGCTGAGGTAGGTCTGCTCGTCCACGTCGAAGGCCGCATGGATGGGCGACACCGACACCAGCGTGGTCAGCGGCGCCGCCGCGGCGCCGGCCGCCACCAGGTTGCCGACGGTCAGCTCGGCGCGGGAGACGCGGCCGGACACCGGCGCGGTGACCCGCGTGTGGGCGAGGTCGAGGGCGGCCATCTCCAGCGCCGCCTCGGCCGCCTTCAGGCCGGCCGCCGCCTCGCGGGCGGCGTTCTCCTTCTCGTCCAGGGAGCGGCGCGAGATGGTGCTGTCGGCGACCAGCCGCCGGCCGCGCTCCAGGTCGGCGGCGGCGTAGCTGAGGCGGGCCCGGGCCGCCGCCACCTGCGCCTCCGCCCGCGCCACCTCGGCCTCATAGGGGCGGGGATCGATGGTGAAGAGCGGGTCGCCCTGGCGGACCAGGGCGCCGTTGCGGAAATGGACGGCGACGATGGCGCCGGAGACCTGCGGGCGGACCTCGACCCGCTCCACCGCCTCCAGCCGGCCGGAATAGGGTTGCCAGGCGGTCACGCGGCGGGCGACGACCGCCGCCACGTCCACCTCCGGCGGGGCGGGAACGGCGGCGGCGGGGGCGGGGGTGCCGTCCGCCCATCCCTGGACGGCGGTCAGGCCGGCGACCAGGGCCGCCGGAGCGGCGGCGGCCAGCAGGATGGCGAGCGTCCTGCGCAGGCGGGAACGGGTGCGGGGCGAGCGGTCGGGCATGGTCATGCTCCTGGGAACGATCGGGTCACGGGCCGCCGAGGCGGCGGCGGAAAAAGTCGGACACCGCCAGCAGGGCCGGCCGGTGGCCGGCCAGGGCGGCGTGGCAGACGCCGGGAAAGCGCGTCACTTCCGTGGGCACCCCGGCGGCGATGAGGGCGGCCGCGTAGCTTTCGGCCTCGGTGCGCAGCACGTCCTTCTGCGCGGTGACGATCAGGGCCGGGGGCAGCCGGCCGAGCCGGCGGCACTCCAGCGGGGCGGCGTAGGGGTGCAGGCGCAGCGCCGCCTGCGGCAGGTAGGCGCGGTAGCCGCGGGCGCAGGCGGCGACCGTCACGTCGGACTCCAGGGCCCGCTCGTCGCCAGCCCGCGTCAGGCTGGGATCCAGCATGGGGCCGATCAGGGCCTGGGCGGCGATGGCGACGACGCCGCGGTCGCGGGCGATCAGGGTGAGCGAGGCGGCGACGTGGCCGCCGGCGTCATGGCCGGCGACCCCCAGCCCGGCGC
>JAEZHQ010000127.1 GCA_023416455.1 Pseudomonadota bacterium
CGGCTGGGGCGCGCCGACGAGATCGTCCCGCGCTTCGCCGCCTGCGGCCCGGCCGAGGGCGTGCGGCGGCTGCTCGGGACGGGACGGCACGCGCCGCCGACCAGCTCCTGCGGGCGCTGGTTCGACGCCGCCTGCGGCCTGCTGGGGGTGCGCGCCACCGCGGGATTCGAGGGCGAGGCGCCCATGGTTCTGGAATCGCTGGTGCGCCGGCCCAGCGTCCTGCCCGGCGGCTGGCGCGTCGAGGGCGGCGTGCTCAGCCTCGACCCGTTGCTGGAAAGCTTGTTGCAGATCAATGCGCAGGAGGGCGCCGAGCGGTTCCATGGCACGCTGGCCGCGGCGCTGGTCGACTGGGCGATGCCCGAACTGGCCGCGCGCCGCTTCGACCGCATCGCGCTGTCGGGCGGCTGCCTGATGAACGCGGTGCTGGCGGAGTGCCTGGCGGACGGCTTCGCGGCGCGGGGGATCACCGCCCTGCTGCCGCGCCGGGCGCCGGCCAACGACGGCGGCCTCAGCCTCGGCCAGGCCTGGGTCGCCGCCCTTCGCCTGTCCGCCGGTGAACGACCTTGATGAGGAACCCGAAACGATGTGCCTTGCCGTGCCCGCCCGTGTCGTGGAGCTGCTGGAGGACGACCGCGCCACGGTCAGCCTGGGCGGCGTGAAGGCCGCCTGTTCGCTGGCCCTGGTCGAGGGCGTGGCGGTCGGCGACTACGTCATCGTCCATGTCGGCTACGCCCTGTCCCGGCTCGACCCGGCGGAGGCGGAGCGCACGCTGGCCGTGCTGGCCGAGACCGGCGCCGTGCCGCCGGGTGCCCCCGCAACCGGCTCCGCCGCCTGAAGACCCGGGAGGATGCCATGAGTGGAAGCCGCGCAACCGACCGCCGCCTGTTCGCCCGCAAGCTCGACCTCACGCAGGGGACCGTGGACATGAACCACGGCTCCGGGGGCAAGGCCATGGCCCAGCTCGTGCGCGAGCTGTTCGCCCCCGCCTTCGCCAACCCGCTGCTCGACCAGGGCAACGACCAGGCCGTCTTCGAGGTGGCCGCCGGGCGCATGGTGGTGACGACCGACGGCTTCGTCGTCTCGCCGCTGTTCTTCCCCGGCGGCGACATCGGGTCGCTGGCCGTCCACGGCACGGTGAACGACATCGCCATGGCCGGGGCGCGGCCGCTCCACCTCACCGCCGGCTTCATCCTGGAGGAGGGCTTTCCCCTGGCCGAGCTGAAGCGGGTGGTCGACAGCATGGCCCGGGCGGCGCGCGAGGCCGGAGTTGCCGTGGTGGCCGGCGACACCAAGGTGGTGGAGCGCGGAAAGGGCGACGGGGTCTTCATCACCACCACCGGGATCGGCGTCGCGGTCCCCGGGGTGGCTCCGTCGGGCGAGCGGGCGCGGCCCGGCGACGCGATCCTGGTGAGCGGCACGCTGGGCGACCATGGGGTCGCCATCATGTCCACCCGCGAGGGGCTGGGCTTCGAGACGGCCGTCCGCTCGGACAGCGCCGCCCTGCACGGGCTGGTCGCCGCCATGGTGGCGGCGGTGCCGGATGTCCACGTCCTGCGCGACCCGACGCGCGGCGGGCTTGCCACCACGCTCAACGAGATCGCCGATCAATCGGGAGTCGGCATGCTGCTGCGCGAGGCCGACATCCCGGTCCGCGCCGAGGTCGCCGCCGCCTGCGAGCTGCTGGGCCTCGACCCTCTCTACGTCGCCAACGAGGGCAAGCTGATCGCCGTCTGTGCGGCCGGCGACGCGGCCCGGCTGCTCGCCGCCATGCGCGCCCACCCGCTGGGCGCCGAGTCCGCCGTCATCGGCACGGTGGTCGCCGATCCGCATCGTTTCGTGCAGATGGAAACCCGCTTCGGCGGCCGACGCATCGTCGACTGGCTGACAGGGGAGCAGCTTCCCCGAATCTGCTGACCGGGACCGGACGGGGCACCCCTTTCCGCCACGCCGCCCCGCCGGGGTTTAGCCCCATGTTGCCACCGCCCCTCCGCCGCGCGGGCGGACCCTGCCCGCGGCACCGCGCGTTGCCACTCCCGAAGGTAAGGCATTCGCTTGCACGAGGCAGCCATGGGAATTCCGCAGTCTATCCGGTTGGGCGCCGTCCGCCTGGAGCCCGGCGCGCTGGCCGGCGCCGCCTCCGCGGCGGAGCTGGTGGCCCGCCTGCCGGCGAACGAGCCGCTCCACCGCAACCGGGTCAAGCGGGCCTTCGACGTGGTGGGGGCGCTCGGCCTGCTCGTCCTGTTCGGGCCGCTGATGCTGGTGGTCGCCCTCATCATCACCTTCGACGGTGGCCCGGCGGTGTTCGGGCACCGGCGAATCGGTGCCGGCGGGCGTCCCTTCACCTGCTGGAAGTTCCGCTCCATGGTGGTCGACGCCGACTCCGTCTTCGCCGAACTGCTGGCCCGCGACCCCAACGCCCGCGCCGAATGGGCGGCCACGCGCAAGCTGCGCGACGACCCGCGGATCACCCGGATCGGCGGCCTGCTGCGGCGGACCAGCCTGGACGAGCTGCCGCAGCTCTTCAACGTGCTGGCCGGCGAGATGAGCCTGGTCGGGCCGCGCCCCATCGTGGAGGAGGAGGTCGCGCGCTACCGCGCCTGCTTCCCCTTCTACATGCGCTGCCGGCCCGGCCTGACCGGCCTGTGGCAGATCAGCGGACGCAACGACATCGACTACAGCCGGCGCGTCCAGCTCGACACCGCCTATGTCTTCGGGTGGAGCTTCTGGGACGACATCCTCATCCTCCTGCGTACGGCCGGCGTCATGGTCAGCGGCCGGGGCGCCTATTGAGGCTAGGATTTCCGGCGGCCCTCCTCCCTCTTCCGGAGGCGGGCGACGCCGGCCTCCGCATACCATCTACGCTCAAACAGTTCGTTGAGGCGCGGGGAAGAGGCCGCTATGGTCAAGACCGGTGCCGGTTCCGCCGGCATGGCCGGCGTTGTCGCCCGGGGTGGAATGTGAGATTGCTCGACCGGCGCGCCGGCCCGGCGACGCCCTGGGACGACGCCCGAAGGTACGTACACATCGCCAGCCAACTTCCGGCGGGCGAAACCCCTGGTATAGTGGACCGGATGCAGTGGATTAAGCCGGCCGGGCCGGCCTGTCGAGAGGGGCGCAGGATGGCGAGACTGCTGGTGGCGCTGTTGCTGCTGATGGTGGCGATGGGACCGGCCTGTGCGGTGGCCCCCGTGAGCCGGGCCGATACCAGCGCCGCCCTGGAGCGATACCGGCAGGAGTTCGCCAAGGCCAAGGGGGCCTCCTCGCTGCCCTCGCCGTCCGATCGCAACTACATCCTGTTCGCCGACGTGATGCGCCGCGTCCTGTCCGAGCACGTCAAGCCGTCGCCGCCCCAGGTGCTGGTGGACAAGGCGGTGGCCGGGCTCCAGAAGAAGAAGAAGGATGAGCCAGGCGCCAACGACCGGATCCTGACCGAGGCGGCGCTGGACGCCATGCTGTCCTCCCTCGATCCTTATTCGAGCTTCCTCGACTCCGAGCATTTCCGCTACATGCGCGAACAGACCCAGGGTGAGTTCGGCGGCCTGGGGATCGAGGTGACGATGGACGAGGAGAGCGGGCTGATCCGCGTCGTCTCCCCCATCGACGGCTCGCCGGCGGCCCGCGCCGGCCTGCGCACCGGCGACCTGATCGCCAAGATCGACGAGTTGCAGGTGAAGGGCCTGAACCTGCGCGACGCCGTCGCCCGCATGCGCGGGCCGGTCGGCACCTCGGTCGCCCTGACCATGCGCCGCAACCCCACCGACCAGCCATTCCGCGTGTCGCTGACCCGCGCGGTGGTCAAGATCCAGCCGGTGCGCTACCGGCTGGAGGGCGACGTCGCCTATATCCGCATCGCAACCTTCAACCAGCAGACCGCTCACGCGCTCGACGATGCGGTGGAGGAGATGCGCCGGCAGTCCGGCAACCGGCTGGCCGGCGCGGTGATCGACCTGCGCAACAATCCCGGCGGCCTGCTCGACCAGGCGGTGAGCGTGGCCGACCGCTTCCTGGAGGCGGTGGACATCGTGTCCGTGCGCGGTCGCGACCCGGACGAGAACCGCCGCTACACCGGCACCCCCGGCGACCTGCTGGCCGGCCTGCCCATCGTCCTGCTGGTCAACAGCGGCTCCGCATCGGCCTCGGAGATCGTGGCCGGCGCCCTCCAGGACCACAGCCGCGCCCTGCTGTTCGGCACGCGCAGCTACGGCAAGGGCTCGGTGCAGACCATCTCCTCCCTGACCAGCGACGTCGGCATCCGCCTGACCACCGCGCGCTACTTCCGCCCGTCGGGCGGCCTCGTGGACTGCTTCGGCATCTCCCCCAACCTGGAGATCAAGCCGGTCAACGGCAACACCGAGGAGACCCACCCCGACCCGGCCACCTGCGACCCCGCCGCCCAGCCCCCGCCCCCGCCCCGCGCCTGGCGGATGGAGGAGCTGTGCCCCGACGTTGCAGCGACCCCGCCGGCCCCGGACGCCGACCAGCCGGTGGATTGCGCCGTGGCGGCGATCCGCACGCGGCTCATGGGAACGCTGATCGGCGGCCGGCCGTAAGCAGGCCGCCCCTCCGCCACCCCCTTCCCCCGTCAACGACTCTCCCGCCCCGGCATGCCGCACCGGGGCGATGGTCGTTTGGGTATAATTATACGTTTTTATAGTGTTATTTTAAGCGGATCGTGCGCTTATTTCTGCACATTCTGTCGCGATCTGTTGACGAAAAGACTCGTTCGTAAGTAGATTTTTGAGCTGATCGACCGCCCCCCGAAAGGATAATGCCATGACCCTGTTGCACCGGACGGCACGCTCCACCACCTTCGCCCTCTCCGCCCTGCTGGCCCTGTCGGCGGCGCCGTGGGCGGCCGCGCTCGCGGCCAACGCCCCCGCCGGCCCGCTGGTGGACACCGAATGGCTGGAGAAGAACCTCAACGATCCAAAGCTCCGGATCATCGAGGTCAGCGTGAATCCCGGCGTCTACGAGCGCGGCCATATCCCCGGCGCGGTCAATTTCTCCTGGCACACCGACCTCAACGACACGGTCCGCCGCGACATCGTCAGCAAGGAGAATTTCGAGACGCTGCTGTCGCGGGCCGGCGTCGCGCCGGACAGCACGGTCGTCCTGTACGGCGATACCAACAACTGGTTCGCCGCCTGGGGCGCCTGGGTGTTCGACATCTACGGCGTGCAGAACGTCAAGCTGCTCGACGGCGGGCGCAAGAAGTGGGAGGCGGAGAACCGCAGCCTGTCCAACAAGCCGGCGGAACCGGTGCCGACCGCCTACAAGGTCACCGCGGTGAACTCCAGCCTGCGGGCCCGGCTGGGCGACGTGCTGGCCGTCGCCGAGGAAAAGTCCGACGCCAAGCTGCTCGACATCCGCTCGTCCGACGAATACCAGGGCAAGATCTTCGCCCCGCAAGGCGTGCCGGAGCTGGCGATCCGCGCCGGCCACGTGCCGGGTGCCGTCAACGTCCCCTGGGGGCGCGCGGTCAACGAGGCCGACGGCACCTTCAAATCCCCCGCCGAATTGAAGGCGATCTACGCCGGGGCCGGGCTCGACGGTTCCAAGCCGATCATCACCTACTGCCGGATCGGCGAGCGGTCGAGCCACACCTGGTTCGCGCTGTCGAAGCTGCTCGGCTACCAGGTCAAGAACTACGACGGTTCCTGGACCGAGTACGGCAACGCGGTCGGGGTCCCGGTGACCAATCCAGCGGGCACGGTCTGGGCCGCCAAGTAGGCGGACGGCCTCTCCGGGCCGCCCACAAGGCGGCCCGGCCTGAAGCGCGGACGGCCCGCACCGGCGGCGGGCCGTCCGACCGTTCCATGGTCCCGTTCGCCGGAGGAGACCGCCCGTGGGGCGTCCGATAATCTCATCCATTCTTCTGCCGCTGGCGATCGCGGCCTCGGTCGCCGCCGCCGCCGCCGCCGTCGGCGAGACGCCGGGACAAGGGCGTGCGCTCGCCTTCGCGCTCGTCGTCGGGGCGGTGTTCGGGGCGGTGCTGCAACGCACCCGCTTCTGCTTCCTCTGCCACGCCCGCGACTTCATCGACCGGCGCGATCCGCGCGGCCTGCTCGCCATCCTGCTGGCGCTCGCCGTGGGAACGGTCGGCTACCATGTGCTGTTCGGGGCCTGGCTCCCGATCCCGGCCTCACCGCGCCTGCCGCCCGACGCCCATATCGGGCCGGTGAGCTGGGTGCTGGCGGTGGCCGGGCTTGCCTTCGGGCTGGGCATGGCGGTGTCCGGCTCCTGCATCAGCGCGCACCTGTACCGGCTCGGCGAAGGCTCGCCGGTCGCTCCCTTCGCCCTGATCGGCGCCGCCGCCGGCTTCGCGCTCGGCTTCATCAGCTGGAACCCGCTTTATCTGGGGGCGATCGCGACGGCGCCGGTGGTCTGGTTGCCCCACCATTTCGGCTACGGCGGGTCGCTGGCCGTCCAACTCGGCCTGCTCGGAACCCTGGCGGCGCTGCTCTGGCGCTTCCTCCCCGCGGAGCCGGCGCGCGCCGCCCCGCGGAGCCTCGGCGCGCTGGTCCGTTCCTGGTTCCAGGGGCGCTGGCCCTACTGGACCGGCGGCCTGGCGGTCGGCGCCTTGGCCTTCCTGGTGACGCTTCGGCTGACGCCGCTGGGTGTCACCTCGTCGCTGGGCAGCGGCGCACGCCGGCTCGGCACCGATCTCGGGATCGTTCCGCAGCGGCTGGAGGGGCTGGACGGCTTCGCCGGCTGCGCCACCGACGCCGTCGGTTCGGCGCTGACGCCGAACGCGCTCCTGGTGCTCGGCCTGGTGGCCGGGGCGCTGGCCGCTGCCCTGGCAAGCGGCCAGTTCCAGCCGCGCCGGCCGACGGCCCGGGACGCGGCCCGCGGCCTGGCCGGCGGCCTGCTGCTGGGCTGGGGCGCCATGACCGGGCTCGGCTGCACCATCGGCACCCTGCTGTCCGGCACCATGGCGGCAGCCCTCTCCGGCTGGCTGTTCGGCGGGGCCGTGTTCGCCGGCGTGTGGCTCGGCCTTGCCGCAGCGCGCCTGGCCCGCGGCGGCACGGTCCCGGCCTGACCGTGGGGGCAAGTGCGGACCGCGCAAGATCGGAATCGATCTGAAGGCGCGGCTCCGCTTGCGGAACAAAGGCCATCGAACGCGAACACCGGCCCCCTTGCGGGCGGCCGGTGTTCGCCGTGGCGAGAATCGAGGAAACCACGATCAAGGCGTCCGCCGGCCGGGGCCGGGAAGGATCCGCCCCTTCCCGGCCCCGGCCTGTCCGACTTTACCGGCGGCGCTCGACCGAGCGCCGCCGGTAAAAACCGACCGGTCAATGCGTTGGATGTCCCCCCGTTCCTTCATCCCATGTGGATGGGGCAGGAACGGCCGACCGCAGCATGTCCGGAACACACCGCTTTCGAAACAGCATGAGCGTTCGAAACAGCATGAAAGAGTGTTGCGGAGGGCGCCTATACAAAGCGCCCCCCGGATCAGACCACTTCGACGCGCTGCGCTTCCGGACCCTTGGCCCCCTGGCGGATGGTGACGCGCACCTGCTCGCCGTCGGCCAGCACGTCCAGACCCGACCGCTCCAGGGCGCGGATGTGGACGAAGATGTCCTTGCCGCCGCTGACCGGGGCGATGAAGCCGAAGCCCTTGGACACGTTGAACCACTTCACGGTGCCGTCGACGGTCTCCTCGGCGCCGCCGCTATAACCGCCGCCGTAGCCGCCGTCCCAGCCGCCGGAGTCACGGTCGCGCGGGGCGCGGGCCGCCGGGCGGCTCGGGCTGGCGGTGGAGGTGTCCACGGCGTGGATGGTGGCGACCTGCGGACCCTTCGGGCCGCGCGACAGGTCACAGGTGATGGTCGCGCCCTCGGGCAGGCTGTCGTGTCCGCAGAACTGCAGAACGGTGGAGTGCAGGAACGCATCCGGCGAGCCGTCCTCGGGCGTGACGAAGCCGAAGCCCTTGGTGCCGTTGAACCACTTGACGGTGGCGCGGATGTTGCGCTGGGTGATCTCGGGAGCGCGGAAGCTGTTGCGCTGCGGACGGTCGAACATACGTGGTCTCATCTGTCGTGATAGGCCGCACCCCGTCGGCCGGGGCGCGGAAGCCCAAAGATGATCCGTTCCGCGACACTTTTCAATTGAGAACGCAGGCAGCGGCGGGAAAGATCGGGCAAGCCCTCCCCGACGGCCGCCGCGCGACCGAAAATATCACAATCGAAACGGGAAGAATGCGTGGGGCCGACGACCCGGCCTCACGCCCCGCAACACTTCTTGAACTTCTTGCCGCTGCCACAGGGGCAAGGCTCGTTGCGGCCGACCTTGGGGCCGCTGCGCGGGCGGGCGCCGAGCACGCCGTCGACGTAATACCAGCGGCCGTCGCGCTTGGCGAACCGGCTGGTCTCGTGATGCTTGGTCGGCCGCCCGTTCATCGTGAAGCTGGCGACGAACTCGACCACGCCCTCGTCGTCGTCCACGCCGCCGGCCTCGGTGGAGCGGATCTCAAGCCCGGTCCAGGCACTGTTCTTCGCCCAGGCCTCAATCTCCTTGCGGTCGAAATCGCCGCGCGTCTCGGGCAGCAGCGTCTCTTGCAGGTAGTCGATCCGGCCGGTCGCGAAGGCCGAATAGCGGGACCGCATCAGCGCCTCGGCGGTCGGGGCCGGGGCGGCGCCGTCCAGATAGGGGCCGCAGCAGGCCGCAAGGGCCTCGCCGGAGCGGCAGGGGCAATCGGTCATGGGGCGGGCCTTCTCCTCGTCAGGGGCGCCATGCATAGCGCAGCCGCCCGCCGCCGCCAAGATCCCGTGTCCGGCGGACGCCCTTGCCAAGCCCGGGGCGGCGGCTATGCTGCCGGCCATGACGACCAAGGCGAAGACGGCCGGCACGGCCAGAACGACCCGGACCGCCGCCGCCACGCCCGGCGC